>JAZRRQ010000001.1:0-10603 GCA_045650885.1 Vescimonas sp.
CAAGTGTCTGCAGCGACGCAAACACCGGCACGCCCAGGAACATACCCAGCACGCCAAAGAACCCGCCACCCACCAGGATGGCCACAATGACCCAGAAGCTGGAAATGCCGGTAGAGTCGCCCAGGATCTTCGGACCGATCACGTTGCCGTCCAGCTGCTGCAGTGCCAGCACAAATAGCGCAAAATATACGGCCTTCAACGGATCCACCAGCAAGATCAGGAAAATGCTGGGGATGGCGCCCAGGAAGGGGCCAAAGAAGGGGATCACATTGGTAACACCCACCACCACGCTCACAAGGGGCGTATAGGGCATCTTCAGCACGCTGCAGCCGATAAAGCACAGGATACCGATGATGAGAGAATCCAGCAGCTTGCCACGGACAAAGCCGCTGAAGATGGAACTTACCTTCCGGGTGCCGCCGAGCACCGCGTCGGCCCACTCCTGACGCAGCAGGCTATAGACACCGCGGCAGGTGTTTGCCAGTCCACGCTCCTTGGTGTAGAGCAGGTACACAGAGATGATCACGCCAATCAGCAGATCCATGGCGAAGTTTACCGCGCCCCACACACCGCTCCAGATACCGCCGGTCACCAGAGAAATCACATTCTCCAGTTTCGGGATCATGCCGCTGAGTACGGAAGTGGATGTATCGCGGAACGAATCCAGCTGCTGCTGCAGCCATAGTGCCAGCTTGGGGTTGTCCTTAAGCAGTTCGCTGCCCCAACTATAGATCGTATTATAATAGTCCTCGGCATTGACCAACAGCATACGAATGCTCACCACCAGCTGCGGAACCAGCACGCTCATCAGCAGATAGACGGCCAAAATAACCAACGACCAGCTCAAAAGAATACTCAGCGCACGCAGACCGCCGTGCCACCCCTCATGGGCCTCTTTTTTCTTTTTCTGCCGCAGGTGATTGAGTCCCGCCAGCATCCGCCGGTCAAACCAGTTCACCACCGGAGAGAGCAGATAGGCCATGGCCAAACCGTAGAGCACCGGAGAGAGGATCTCAACTGTTTTCTGCAAAAACTCCCGCAGCGCACCGCTCTGGTAGAATGTGTCATAAAAAACGAGGATCGCACAGATGGTCACAAAAGCCGTCAGTGCCCATTTTGCATATCGCAGCCACTCTTTCATATTCCCGCAACCTTTCCTGTGGTGTTCTTTTTTCCTTATCATATCCAACTGCGCCATTGTTTTCAAGTGGATTCCACGTTCTATCCCACATTTTCGCCCATAAAAAGAGACGCCGAAGCCTTTCGGCCCCGGCGCCCCTTTTTTGAGGAGTGTATTTCAGCGTATTTTTTCTTACAGGAAGAAGTCCTTGATCTGACCGTACAGCACCAGCACCATCAGTGCGGGGGTGATGAAGCGGACACAGATCTTGAAGAAGGTGTAGCTCTTCATCTTGTGACCCTCGTTGCGCTCGATCTCGTCGCGCACCACATCGGGGCCAATCTCCCAGCCGATCATCACGCACATCAGCAGTGCGCCCAGCGGCATCATGATACCCTCGGAGAGCATATCAAAGAAGCCCAGCCAGCAGTCATTATACATAGCAGTCCACTGCCATGCGCCATCCACCAGCACGCGGCCGGGGACCCAGTAACCGCTGTAGCCCAGACCGTCCAGGCACACCAGAATGCACAGCGCGGACACGGCCACGGTGGCAATGAGGCTGTATGCCTTGCGCTTGTCGCCCTTACCCTTGGCAGCGGCCTTGTCACAGAAATGGGTAACAATAACCTCCAGCAGGGAGATGGAGGAGGACACGGCAGCCAGCGTCACCAGCAGATAGAAAATGATACCGAACACGGCGCCGATGGTACCCATGTTATCAAACACGTTCTGCAGCGTCACGAACAGCAGCGAGGGACCGCCCTTATTGCCGCCGGGATCCAGTGCAAAGGCAGCAGGCAGCACAGCAAGACCTGCCATCAGAGCCACCAGCGTATCGAAGATCACGATGACCAGTGCGTTCTTGGTGATGTTCTTCTGCTTATCCAGATAAGAACCGTAGGTGATCATCACGCCCATACCCAGAGACAAAGAGAAGAACATCTGGCCGCCGGCCACAGCCAGCACGCTCAGGAAGTCCTCTTTCAAAGGCTCAAAGTTGGGAACGAACATGAACTTCAGACCTTCCACTGCACCGGGCAGAGTGCAGGAGCGGATGATGATGATCACCAGCATCACAGCCAGTGCAGGCATACCAACAGAGCAGAATTTCTCAATACCGCCGGACACGCCGCCCATAACAATGAACATAGTCAGCAGCAGGAAGATGATGCCGAACACCACACACTCGGTCTGGTTGAGCATGAATCCCTCAAAGATCGCACCGCCGGACAGCCCGTTGGTGCCAAAGCTTGCATTAAACAGGTTGCCCACATTCAGCACCATGTACTTGATGCAGTAGCCACCCAGAGCACAGTAGAAGCCCAGGATCAGGAACGGGGACAGCGTAGCCAACCAGCCCAGCCACTTAAATTTGCGGGACAGTGTCTGGTAAGTGGCGATGGCGCTCTTGCCGGTCTTGCGGCCGATAGCCAGCTCGCCTACCATGACGATATAACCGCACAGCACTGCCAGCACCAGATACACCAGCAGGAAGGCAAAACCACCGTTGTTACCCATCTTGTTGGGGAAACCCCAAATGTTGCCCAGGCCCACTGCAGAGCCAACAGCCGCCATCAGGAAGCCAAATGTACTTTTAAATCCTTTTCTTCCTTCCATTTCCGTCTCTCCTCTCAAAATACCGTTTTATTTCCTTTAAAGAAACTTTTCTCTCCAACACTTTAGCGAATACGCAACTTTTTCTCTCTCATGATTCGGAAGTCTCCTTAGGAGTGTCTTCAGTATACAGGATCGCCCTCTGTGATGCAAGTAGCATATTATATAAATTTGCCTCCTTAAATTTTCCATTTTCATCATTTTGACCACGAAATTTTACCGAATTTTCGACAAGTCTTTTTCTGGCAACACATCGCCTTCGTTGTCGCCTTTTCTCTCTGTGAATATTTTTCTTTCAAAGAAACTTTTCTTCGATTGACTTCCCGCATTTTTCTTGTATAATTTGAAAATGGTTTTCATTTTCAAATGGAGGGATATTATGTCCGTTACTTATATGACCCGCCAGCAAAAAGCGGTGCTGGCCTGTATCGAAAGTGTCCACGGCAGCGCCGGCGCGACAGAGCTCACCGAGTTGCTCCACGCCCGGGGCGAGTCTATCGGACTGACCACCGTATACCGACAGCTGGAAAAGCTACAGGAGCAGGGTCTGGTGCACAAAATTGTGACCGATGAGGGCGCACGCTATCAGTTTTGCCGCTGCCACCAGCAGGGTCGGGACTGTTTTCTGATCAAATGCGAGCAGTGCGGCTGCGTGGAACACGTGGACTGCGCCCATCTGGGCGAACTGTACGGCCATCTGGCACAAGAGCACCACTTCCGCATCAATCCCCACCGCACGCTCTTTTACGGTCTTTGCCACAGCTGCACACAGGAGGGCCTTGCATGAAAAAACGATTGCTCTGCTTTTTGCTGGTCCTGATCCTGACCGGCTGCTGTGGCTGCGCTGTGCCATCCACTTCCAACGATGCCCGCTTGCAGGTGGTGTGTTCGCTCTTCCCTTACTATGACTTTGTGCGGGCCATTGGCGGCGAATACGTCTCCCCTACGCTGCTGATCCCCGCCGGTCGGGAAACCCACAGCTTTGAACCCACGCCGCTGGATGTAATCACCGTGTCCCGCGCCGATGTGTTTATCTATAACGGAGGCGAGAGTGAGTTCTGGGTAGAGGAGATTCTGGGTGCCGCCGGCGAGCACATCAGCTCTGTGGTGCGGATGATGGATCACATCGACACGCTGGAGGAAGAAATTGCCGAAGGCATGGACGGTCACGGCCACAGCCACGACCACGAGCACGAAGAGGACGAGCACCACGAGATCACCTACGACGAGCACATCTGGACCTCGCCGGTGGGCGCAAAAGAATTGTGCCGCGCCATCTGCGATGCCCTGTGCGTGGCCGACAGTGCCCACGCCGCCGAGTACCGCGCCAATTTGGAGGCCTATCTGGCCGAGTTGGACAAGCTGGATGCCGCATTCACCGACGTAGTCTCCCAGGCACAGCGTTGTACGCTGGTCTTTGGTGACCGATTCCCGCTGCTGTATCTGTGCAAAACTTACAGCCTTGAGTACCGCGCCGCTTTCCACGGCTGCGCCGGTGACACGGAACCGTCCCTCGCCACGCTGAAATATCTCATCGATAAAGTAAACGACGAGGAGATCCCCGTGGTCTATACCATTGAATTAAGCAGCCGGAAAGTGGCTCAGGCAATCGCCGAGACCACCGGCGCCCAAGTGGCACAGCTGCACTCGTGCCAAAACGTAACCAAAGAAGAATTTGACGGCGGCGCCACGTATCTTTCGCTGATGTGGCAGAACGTAGACGCTTTGAAGGAGGGATTGCGCTGATATGGAAAAGAAAACATTGATCGAATGCCGGGACGTATCCCTCGGCTACGAAGACCAGCCCATTTGGGAGCACCTGGACTTCTGCGTGCGCAGCGGAGATTACCTGTGCATCGTCGGCGAAAACGGCTCAGGCAAGTCCACTCTGCTCAAAAGTCTGCTGGGTCTTCTCAAACCGCTCCGCGGCACCATCACCATGGATCCCTCTTTGAACTGCGGTGCCATCGGCTATCTGCCCCAGCAAACGAAAGCCCAAAAAGACTTTCCCGCCACTGTCAGCGAAGTGGTTCTCTCCGGTTTTCTCAGCGCGCGAAAATGGCGTTTCTTCTACTCCGGCGCCGAAAAAGCGCAGGCGTTGATGAATATGGGTAAGCTGGGTATTCTGGAACTGAAAGATAAGTGCTATCGTGAGCTGTCCGGTGGCCAGCAGCAGCGTGTTCTGCTGGCTCGCGCTCTGTGTGCCGCCGGTGAACTGCTGATCCTCGATGAGCCGGTAACCGGTCTTGACCCCACTGCCGCTCAGGATCTGTACCGCACGCTGCAATATCTCAATAAGTCCGAGGGCATCGCCATCGTGATGGTGACCCATGACATCCAGAACGCGCTGCACTGCGCCGACACCATCCTCCACGCAGGACAAAAGCAGTGGTTCTGCGGCAGCGTAGCCGAATATCTGGCCTCCCCCTACGGCAAGCGGTTTGGAGGTGGTCGGGCATGAGTCTTCTTCTGGAAATGTTTACTTACCCCTTCATCCTGCGGGCATTTATCGTGGGCATTCTGGTGTCGCTGTGCGCCGCCCTACTGGGCGTGTCCCTTGTACTCAAGCGCTATTCCATGATCGGCGACGGCTTGAGCCACGTGTCCTTCGGCGCGCTGGCCATCGCCATGGCTTGCGGCTGGGCGCCGCTTCCGGTGTCCATTCCCGTGGTGATCGCCGCCGCCCTGTTCCTGCTGCGGCTCACCGAGCGCAGCCGCATCGGTGCTGACGCTGCCATCGCCGTGGTGTCCGCCTCGGCTCTGGCCATCGGCGTAGTGGTCACCAGTCTCACCACCGGCATGACCACCGATGTGGATAGCTATATGTTCGGCAGCATTCTGGCCATGGATCGCAGCGACGTGGCACTGAGCGTCATTTTGTGCGCAGCGGTGCTGGCCCTGTTTGTCCTGTGTTACCATAAGCTCTTCGCCATTACTTTTGATGAAAGCTTCTCCCGCGCCACCGGCGTGAAGGTGGACCTGTACAACACACTCCTGTCGGTGCTGACTGCCCTGACGATTGTGCTGGGCATGCGGATGTGCGGCGCCATGCTGATCTCCTCCCTGGTGATTTTCCCCGCCCTGACAGCCATGCGCCTTTTCAAGAGTTTCCGCTGCGTGGTGCTTTGCGCCGGCACATTGAGCGTGGTGTGTTTCTGCCTCGGTCTCACCGGTTCGTATCTCGTCAGCACCCCTGTAGGTGCCACCGTCGTTCTGGTGAATCTGGCCGCCTTTCTCCTCTCCCTGGCTCTGCGGCGGTTTTTCCGCAGATAAAAAGAGGTCTCCTTGCCCCGCAGACGTAGTTCTGCGGGGCTTTTTGCGAAAAAAACGCCGTTTTCGCGCATCTTTTTCCTCAAAAAGCCTTGCTTTTTTTGGGCAAATATGCTACACTCCCCGTAGTAAGGTATGTTTGTGTGAGAGTGGACTTCGCGGTCCGCTCTTTTTCATGGGCAAAATCCGATGCTTAAAATCTGCGATACGGAGGCTTTGGCATGAAGAAAGTAACCGAGATTGTGGCAGAACTGGCCGCAGAAGCCGTGGCTCAGCAGGGCTGCGAGCTGTGGGACGTGGAATATGTCCGGGAAGCAGGACAGTGGTATCTGCGCATTTATCTGGACAAGGAAGGCGGCGTGGATATCCTCGATTGTGAGGCTGTCAGCCGCAAAGTCAGTGACCTGCTGGATGAAGCCGATCCCATTGAGGCAAGCTACATGTTCGAAGTTTCCTCTGCCGGTGCCGAGCGCTCCCTCAAGCGCCCCGCCGACTTTGCACGTTTTATGGGCAGCCCCGTGCTGGTGAAGACCTATAAAGCCCGCGACGGCCGCAAGGAATTTGCCGGTGACCTGGCCGGCTACGAAGACGGCGCCGTCCTGCTGACGGTGGGTAAGGAGACGATGCGCTTTGAAAAGGCGGAAGTCGCTCTGGTCCGTTTGAGAGTCGTTTTTTAACAGTTGATTTGTTTAAACACAGAATAGGAGAATAGACATGAAGTGTGAAGAAATCTTTGCCGCTCTTGCCATGCTGGAAAAAGAGCGCGGTATCCCTCAGAATTTCATGATGGGCAAGATCATTCAGGCCCTGACCACCGCTTACAAGCGTGACCACGAAGGCGTTGAGAACGTGATCGTGGACGTGGACGAAGAGCGCCACGAGCTGAAGATGTACGTACAGAAGGAAGTGGTGGAGGACGTGGAGTTCCCCGGCACCCAGATCTCTCTGGAGGCCGCCAAAGCTCTGTCCGCCAAGCACGAGCTGGGCGGCATCGTCAACATCCCCGTTGAGAACGTAGAGTTCGGCCGCATCGCTGCCGGCAACGGCAAGCAGGTCATCATTCAGGGTCTGCGCGAGGCCGAGCACGGCATGATCTATGACGAGTTCAACTCCAAGCAGCACGAGATCCTCACCGGCACCGTCACCCGCATCGATCCTCGCAACGGCAGCGTACACCTGCGTATCGGCACCGGCAGCGAGTCCACCGAGGCTGTTCTGAACCTGAACGAGCAGGTCTCCGGCGAGACCCTGGTGGAAGGCCAGCTGGTCAAGGTCTATCTGGTGGAAGTCCGCCGCAACACCCGCGGTCCTCAGGTTCTCATCTCCCGCACCCATCCCGGTCTGGTCAAGCGCCTGTTCGAGCTGGAAGTGCCCGAGATCTTCGACGGCACTGTGGAGATCCGCTCCATCGCCCGCGAAGCCGGTAACCGCACCAAGATGGCCGTTTGGTCCGCTGATGAAAACGTGGATCCCATCGGCGCCTGTGTCGGCCCCCGCGGCCAGCGTGTCAACGCCATCGTTGATGAGCTGCGCGGCGAGAAGATCGACATCATCAAGTACAGCGAAGATCCCGCCGAGTTTATTGCCGCCGCCCTGGCTCCCGCCCATGTTGTCGACGTGCGTCTGGCCGACGAAGGCAAAATCTGCCGCGTGATCGTGCCCGACGATCAGCTCAGTCTGGCCATCGGCAAGGAAGGTCAGAACGCTCGACTGGCAGCCCGCCTCACCGGCTACAAGATCGACATCAAGCCCGCTTCTTACCGCGAGGGCTAAGAACAGCAAGAAAGGTGGTGCGTCATGCAGAAACCCAGAAAAATTCCCCAGCGCCAGTGTGTGGGCTGCCGCACCATGAAGGATAAGAAAGCGCTGGTTCGCGTGGTCAAAACACCGGAAAACGAAGTGGTGCTGGACCTGACCGGCAAGAAGTCCGGCCGCGGCGCCTATGTGTGCCCCGAAAAGGACTGCCTGAAAAAGGCCCGCAAGTCCCGCGCTCTGGAACGCGCTTTCGAACTGTCCATTCCCGACAATGTATATGACGCGCTGGAACAGCAGATGGAACAAGCATAATGGAACGGATTTTATCAATGATCGGCCTGGCCAAGAAGGCAGGCTTTGTAGAAATTGGCGAGGAGCCGGTAGGCTCCGCCGCCCGCGCCAAGCACGCCCGCGTCATTTTGGTGGCCGGTGATGCTGCTGCCAGCAGCGTGCGTCGGGCGTATTCCTTTGCCCAGTCCGGCAACTGTCTGTGTCTGACCATCGACGCAGCGAAGGATGCACTGGGCGGCGCTTTGGGCCGCACCAGCTGCGCCATGGTTGCCGTGACAGACATCGGTTTTGCCGAGGCCATCGTCAAGAAGCTGGCAGCTGCGGACGAGAACCGCTACGGTGCCGCAGCCGAGCAGCTGAAGGTAAAGGCCAAGCGCGCTGCCGAGCGCAAGGCAGAAAAACTGCAGCACGAGAAGAATGTGCAGCAGGGCAAAAAACGCCAGAAGAAAACCGTGGAGAGCGCTGCAGCCGAGCCCGCCGCAGCAGCCAAAAAGACCACGGCAGCCAAGCCCGGCCCCAAAAGCGGCGGGCGCGGCAAAAGCATCCGGAAACCGGAAGAGAGCCGCTTTGCAGGCAGCCGTCCGGTGAAAAAAGGCAAGGGCTCGCTGAAAAAAACGAAGTAAGTTATATCAGTCGGTGAAATTTATTTCACCGTATCACAATGATGGAGGTGGCTTTATTTGGGTAGCGTAGTTAACAAATACAGAGTGCATGAGGTGGCCAAAGACTTTGGTGTGTCCACCAAGCAGGTCACGGAGATTTTGACCAAGTACGCCGAGGCTCCCAAGAACCATATGCAGGTGCTCACCGACCGGGAACTGTCCCTGATCTTTGAGAGCCTGACGCAGAACAATCAGGTGGCAGGCATCCACGTCATCTTTGCCGAAGGTGCCAAGCCCGCCGAGAAGAAGCCGGAAGTCAAGAGCGCTCCGGCTCAGACTCAGCAGCCTAAGCAGAACGCTGCTCCCGCCCGTCAGGAGCAGAACAAGCCCCAGCAGGCTCAGCAGCCCAAGCAGGGCAACAACCAGCAGCAGGTGGTCAACAAGCCCACCACCCGCGTACCCGAGACCCGCGTGGTGGATACCCGCAAGGCCACCAATGTCAATCTGGATAAGTACGACGAGAAGCTGCAGGATATGGCCGAGAGCCGTAACGGCGGCCGCCGCGACCAGCAGCAGACCCAGGGCAAGGAAAAGATCCGCAACAACAAGAAGCGTGACAATAACTTCGGCAACAAGCGCAAGCAGGAAGAAGCCGACCGCATGCGCCGTCTGCAGCTGGAGATCATCAAGAAGACGCCCGTCACCGTGGAGATCGGCGACGAGATCTCCGTTGGTGAACTGGCCAGCCGCATGAAGAAGACCGGTGCCGAGGTGGTCAAGTGCCTGATGAAGAACGGCATCATGGCCTCTTTGAGCCAGGTCATCGACTTCGACACCGCCTCTATCATTGCCGAGGAACTGGGCTGCAAGGTGGAGCGCGAAGTGGTGGTCACCATTGAAGAGAAGCTGATCGACGATCACGTGGACGCCGAGGAAGATCTGCTGCCCCGCGCACCCGTGGTTGTGGTTATGGGTCACGTTGACCACGGCAAGACCAGCCTGCTGGACTACATCCGCAATGCCCACGTGGCCAGCGGCGAAGCCGGCGGCATTACCCAGCACATCGGTGCCTATCAGGTGCAGCTGGACGGCAAGCCCATCACGTTCCTGGATACCCCCGGCCATGAGGCCTTTACCTCCATGCGCGCCCGTGGCGCCATGCTCCCCGATATCGCCATTCTGGTGGTCGCCGCCGACGACGGTATCATGCCCCAGACCATCGAGTCCATCAACCATGCCAAGGCCGCCGAGATCCCCATCATCGTGGCCATCAACAAGATGGATAAGCCCACCGCCAATCCCGACCGCATCACCCAGCAGCTGACCGAGCACGGTCTGGTCTGCGAAGAGTGGGGCGGCGAGACCATTGTCTGCCCCATCTCCGCCAAGACCGGTATGGGCATCGACAACCTGCTGGAGATGCTGACGCTGACCGCCGAAGTGGGCGAGCTGAAGGCCAATCCCAACCGCGCCGCTCAGGGTACCGTCATCGAAGCACGTCTGGACAAGGGTCGCGGCCCTGTGGCAACGCTGCTGGTGCAGAACGGTACGCTCAAGCAGGGCGACATCATCATTGCCGGCACTTCCGTGGGCCGCGTCCGCGCTATGGTCAGCGACAAGGGTCAGAGAATCACCAGCGCCGGTCCCTCCGTGCCTGTGGAGATCACCGGCCTGAGCGAAGCCCCCTCCGCCGGTGCCGTGTTCAACGCCGTTGCCGACGAAAAGCTGGCCCGCGAGCTGGTGGAGCAGCGTAAGGAAGAGGAGCGCGCCCGCGCCAATGCCCCCGTCACCAAGGTCTCTCTGGAGGATCTGTTCAGCCAGATCCAGGCCGGCGAGATGAAGAACCTGAACCTGATCGTCAAGGCCGACGTACAGGGCAGCGTGGAAGCCGTGAAGGCCTCTTTGGAGAAGCTGAGCAACGAGGAAGTCCGCGTGCGCGTGATCCACG
>JAZRRQ010000002.1:0-50977 GCA_045650885.1 Vescimonas sp.
GGCTGTGGCTGCGGCTGAGGAGCGGCTGCGGCGAGGACACCGTTTTTCAGCTGCTGCTCCAATTGTTCAATGCGACGTGCCAAGGCGCACAGATCGCCGCTGAGTGTTTCGTCACACAGACGCAGCAGGCAAAGCTCTGCCTCGGTGCGGGGGTGGAAACTATCGCTCAGCGAAGCGCAGGTGCGCTGCAGCGTATCGGTGAGATACAAAAAGCGCTGCATGGACTCGCTGCGACTGAGCTCAGTAAGCGTTTTGCGGTCGTACACGCCGGTGATGAGAGCGGCAGCGCCCTCCGGCGCGGCTTTCAAAATGGTCAGATCGCGACCCAGATCCAGCAGTTCGCCCAGTAGGGCGGCGACATCTTTGCCGCCGCGGTAGAGCTTGTCAAACAGAGCCAGCGTATCGGCGGAGTTTTTCTGCAGAATGCAGCGCATCAGCTGCACTGTCTGGATACCGCCGGCAAGACCCAGTACATCCAGCACGGCGGCGCTGTCCAGCGTGCCGTCCACCACGCGGCACTGGTCCAAAAGGCTCAGCGCATCGCGCAGGGCGCCGTTTGCCATGCGGGAGAGGATCTCGGCGCCGTCGGCGGAAAGATCGATTCCCTCTTCCCGGGCGATCATCACCAGCTGCTGCTGGATATCCCGGGGCAGAATGCGTTTGAAAGAAAAGCGCTGGCAGCGGGAGAGAATGGTGGCGGGTACCTTATGCAGCTCCGTGGTGGCCAGAATGAATACCAGATGCTCCGGCGGCTCTTCCATGATCTTCAGCAGGGCGTTGAATGCGCCGGTAGAGAGCATGTGCACCTCGTCGATGATATACACGCGGCGGCGCAGCACAGCGGGGGTATACACGGCCTCTTCCCGCAGAGCGCGGACATAATCCACGCCGTTGTTGGAGGCGGCATCCAGTTCCGTTACATCCAAGAGGGTGCCTTCATCGATACCGCGGCAGGCATCGCAATTGTTGCAGGGTGCACCGTCCACGGGATGTTCGCAGTTGATAGCTTTGGCCAGGATTCGGGCGCAGGTGGTCTTGCCGGTACCGCGGGTGCCGGTGAAGAGATAGGCGTGGGCGGTGTGACCGTCGGCCACCTGACGCTGGAGGGTGGCGGTGATGTGTTCCTGACCCACGACTTCAGAAAAGGTCTTGGGCCGCCATTTGCGATAGAGCGCCTGATACATCCCGATGTCCTCCTTTTGTACGAAATCTTGTGATCGGTTTCACAGAATTCGTCGCGAAGCGGCGAAAAAAGTTAAATTCATTTTTCTCCGCGGCGTGTACGTGGAGAAAAATACTTCTCGCCCTGCAAACGTGCGAGCGCAAGCGAGTGCGCTGCAGCAGGGTGCAGAGTCTCGCTCAAAACAGGTTTTGAGCGAAAGGAACTTCTCCTCCGCATGCAGCCACGAAGCCGGCACCCTCGCGGCACATGGATAATCCCTCTTAATGCTGCTCGGTTCCCCGCCTGACATGATTCGTGGGTATCCATTGCGCGAGACCGGCTCCGCAGCTGTATGCGGAGGAGAAGTCGTGCAACTATTCTACTATAAATTATTCCCTTTGGCAACAGGGAAAATGCGTTTTAGAAGGGTTTGCTCTGTTCGGCGATCATGTTGTGATACGCCTTGCGGGTGCCGTGAACAGCCACAAGGAAGACGATGTAGGATACGGCGGTTATCACGAGGCAGAGAATGGCCAGCACAGGAAGGATCAGCAGTACATGAGCGCCTACGGTGCAAACGGCCAGCACCTTCCACACACGGCGCAAATGTGCCGCGCACAGGTCATAGTTGCGGTGCATCTCCATGTTGGTAATGGCATCCACGATCAGCATGCTGACGTACAGGTTCAGACAGGCGGTGGCCAGGCCCAGGATCCAGCTGACAGAAGAGAAATCCACCATGGTGCCGATCGCCAGCAGGTCGATGACCCACACGATGCCGGTATACACGGCGAGACCTACACAGAAGGGGCGGGGTTTTTGAAACATTTCGCTCTCGCCCAACAGTTCGCCGCAGGCCTGATACAGCAGGATAAGACCCAGCCAGTCGGGCAGCAGATTGATGCTCCAACCGTTGAAATTGAGATTAAAGTTGACGAACAGAAAGAAAAATCCCCAGAACAACTTGTTCACAGCGCGCCCTCCTCACTTTTTAGTGGGGATATGATATCACGCAGCGAACACCTGCGTCAAGCAACGCTGCGTTGCGCGGAAAATTTACAACTGCGCCCTTGCATTTTGAGAAAAAAGGTCTATCATATAAAATGAATGAATATGTTCTGCCATTGGCGGAGGAAAAGAAGGTTTTATTATGACGAAAATTGATATTATTTCCGGTTTTCTGGGCGCAGGAAAAACAACCCTCATCAAAAAGATGCTGGCGGAGGCCTATGCCGGCGAGAAGCTGGTGCTCATCGAAAACGAGTTCGGTGAGATCAGCATCGACGGCGGATTCCTCAAGGAGAGCGGCGTGCAGGTGAGTGAAATGTCCTCCGGCTGTATCTGCTGCTCTCTGGTGGGCGATTTCGGCGAGGCGCTGAAGGAAGTCTACGAGCAGTTTAAGCCTGACCGCATCCTCATCGAGCCCTCCGGCGTGGGTAAGCTGAGCGACGTGATCGTGGCGGTGGAGGACACCGTCAAGGATGTGCCGGAGATGGTTCTCAACTCCTATGTCACCGTGGCCGACGGTTC
Source organism: Vescimonas sp. (assembly GCA_045650885.1). GTDB lineage: Bacteria > Bacillota > Clostridia > Oscillospirales > Oscillospiraceae > Vescimonas. The sequence goes on from JAZRRQ010000002.1 coordinate 2,693, forward strand.
CAAGGTAAAGGTGTACATGAAGAACTTCGGCGAGTTTTACAACAACCAGATTGAGTCTGCCGGCACCATTATTCTCAGCCGCACCCAGAAGCTGAGCCAGGAAAAGCTGGAAGCTGCCGTGGCGCTGCTGCGCGAGAAGAATGCCGAAGCTGCTATTATCACCACGCCCTGGGATCAGCTGGACGGCAAGGCTGTGCTGGCAGCGGTGGAGAAAGTTTCTCTGGCCGACGAGCTGCTGGAGGCTATGCGCCACGAGCACGCCGAGCACGAACATCACCATCACCACCACGATGAGGAGTGCACCTGCGGCTGCCACGACCACGAGCATGAGCACCATCATCACGAGCATCACGACCATGAAGAGTGCTGCGGCCATCACCATCACGACCATGAGGAGTGCTGTGGCCATCACGAACATGAGCACGAGGAGCATGAACACTGCTGCTGCCACGAGGAACACGAACACCACCATGAACACGGCGAGTGCTGCCATCACGAACATGAAGCGCATGATCACCACCATCATGAGCATGACGAGCATTGCTGCCACCATGAACATGAGCACCACCACGATCATGGCGAGCACTGCACCTGCGGCTGCCATGACCATGACCATCACCATGCCGACGAGGTGTTCACCAGTTGGGGCGTGGAGACGCCCAAGCAGTTTGCTGAGAGCGAGATCGAACGCATTCTGACGGCACTGGACAGCGGCGACTACGGCATCATCCTGCGCGCCAAGGGCATCGTGCCTGCCGGTGAGGGCAAGTGGTTGCACTTTGACTATGTGCCAGAAGAACACGAGGTGCGCTATGGCGCTGCTGACTATACCGGCAGACTGTGCGTCATCGGATCGCAGCTCAAGGAGCATGAGCTGCACCATCTCTTCGGCCTGTAAGGAGAAAGAACCATGGAAATTCCTGTTTATCTTATTGCCGGATTTCTCGATGCCGGTAAGACCAATTTTATCAACGGTGTGCTGGAAGACGGTTTTGCCCGGGAGGACCGGACGCTGCTGATCTGCTGTGAAGAGGGCGAGGAGTCCTACTATCCCAATGTGCTCAGTAACGTCTTCACCACTACGGTGGAGGACTTTGACGAGCTGAGTGTGGAGTACTTCAAGAAGCTGGAGAAGATGTACAAGCCCAAGCAGATCATCATCGAGTACAACGGTATGTGGAACATCGAAAAGCTGTACAACGAGCTGATGCCTGCCAACTGGATCCTCTACCAGATCATGACGCTGGTGGATGCCCGTACTTTTGAGATGTACGCCAAGAACATGGGCCAGCTGATGATGGAAAAGATCATGACGGCAGATATGTTGATCTTCAACCGCTGCAATGAAGAACTGCGCGCCAAGCTGCGCAGCCGCAACCTCCGCATGGTGAACCGCCGCGGTGACATCTATCTGGAGAACGAGGATGGCACCAGCGAGGAATATGTCACCGAGGACATGGCACCTTTCGATCTCTCCTCCGGTCATCTGGATGTGCCGGATGATGATTTCGGCGTGTGGTATGTGGACATGATGGATGCCACCGACCGCTACGACGGCCTGAGCGTGAAGTTTAAGGCGCTGATGTGCCACTCCAAGAAGTATAAGGGTGTCCATTGTCCCGGCCGTTTTGCCATGGTCTGCTGCGAGGACGACATGCAGTTCCTGGCGCTGGTGTGCAAGGGTGAAGGACTGGAGAACTTCAAGGACCGGGAATGGGTGGAGATCACCGCCACGGTGAAGAAGGAAGAGGACCGCGCTTACGAAGGCGTGGGCCCCGTGCTGTACGTCACGGACATCCAGCCCTGTGACAAGCCGAAAGAAGAAGTTGTCAGCTTCTGAGAAAATGATAAAAGAGGTGTTCGGGCTTTCCGAACACCTCTTTTGTCTGCTCCACAGAACTTTGCCATTGGGGTAAAAGAAAATAATTTTTTTGAAGATTACAGCCAGCTGCTGTCAAAGCCGTAGGGGAGAAGCTCTTTGAGGGTGAAGTGCTTGGATTCGCCCTTGCCATTAAGGCAGATGACCTCCAGATTGGGGGCAAACTCCATCATTACCTGACGGCACACGCCGCAGGGCACACAGAAATCCTCGCTGCGTCCGGCGATGGCGATGCGCTTAAACTTGCGGTAGCCTTCGCTGACAGCCTTGGCAAAAGCGGTGCGCTCGGCGCAGATGGTGGGGGTATAGGATGCATTTTCGATGTTGCAGCCGGTAAACACGGTGCCGTCTTCGCATTCCAGCGCAGCACCTACGGCGAAGTGGGAATAGGGACAATAAGCGCGATCCAGCATTTCAATAGCTTTTTGGCACAGATCCTTTTCGGTCATATTTTCTTCCTCCTTATGGGAAATTAGAAACAAAAAGACGGCAGAACATGCTTCTGCCGTCTTTTATTGTAGCGTATTGCGGCGATTGCGTCAAGAGAACTCAAGTCAGTTCTGCCTGGCCGGTGTAGAGCTGATAATATTTGCCCTTTTGTGCAATCAAATCATCGTGGTCGCCGCGCTCGATGATGCGGCCTTGCTCCAGCACCATGATAGCCTGGGCGTTGCGCACGGTAGACAGGCGGTGGGCGATGACGAACACGGTGCGCTCTTCCATCAGAGAGTCCATGCCCTGCTCAATGAGCTTCTCGGTGCGGGTATCGATGGAGGAGGTGGCTTCATCGAGAATCAGTACCGGGGGATCGGACACAGCGGCGCGGGCGATGGCCAGCAGCTGCCGTTCGCCCTGACTGAGGCTGCCGCCATCGCCGGTGATGACGGTGTCATAGCCCTGGGGCAGGTGGCGGATGAAGGTGTCGGCGTTGGCCAGCTTTGCCGCGGCCAGAATTTCTTCATCAGTGGCGTCGGGTTTGCCGTAACGGATGTTATCGGGGATGGTGCCGGTGGAGAGGTGGGTATCCTGCAGCACGACGCCCAGAGACCGCCGCAAAGAGTCCTTGGCAATCTCGGTGACATCGATACCGTCATACGTAATGGTTCCGGACTGGATATCATAAAAACGGTTGATGAGGTTGGTGATGGTGGTTTTGCCGGCACCGGTGGAGCCGACAAAGGCAATCTTCTGACCGGGCTTAGCGTAGAGACTGACGTTATGCAGCACAGTTTTGTCGTCGCGATAGCCGAAGGTGACATCGTGGAAGCGGACATCGCCCCGCAGCTCCACCAGTGTACCATCGGGACGCTTCCACGCCCAGTGGCCGGTACGGCGCCCGGTTTCGGTGAGGATGCTGCCGTTCTTTTCCACGCGGACGAGAACGGTCTTGCCCTCATCGGTTTCGGGAGTGGCATCCATGACGGCAAAAATGCGCTCGGCACCGGCCACGGAGGCCAACAGTACGTTGATCTGCTGACTGATCTGGTTGATGGGCTGACCTACCTGCTTGACATAGAGAAGATAAGCGCCCATAGAACCTACATCGAAGGCACCGCCGATGGCCAGCAGACCGCCTACGCAGCAGGTGACAGCGTAGTTGATGCGGGCCAGATTGCCCATGGCCGGCATCATGGCACCGGCATAAGTCTGTGCCAGAGTAGCGGCCTGACGGTAGTTGGCGTTGAGCTGACTGAATTCGCGGATGGATTTTTGCTCGTGATTGAAGACCTTGATGACCTTTTGTCCGTCGATCATTTCCTCAATATAGCCGTTGAGACTACCCAGAGCTGCCTGCTGACGGCGGAAATTGGTGCGGCTCTTGCCGCCGATGACCTTGACGATCATAAACATCATCACCAAAAAGGCGAAGGAGATCAGTGTCAGCTTCCAGTTGAGGACCAGCATCATGGTCACAGTGCACACAAAGGTGATGGTGTTGGAAATGACGCTGGCGAAGCTGGAGTTAATCATCTCCGATACGGTGTCGATATCGTTGGTGAAGCGGCTCATCAGGTCGCCGGACTGGTGGGTATCAAAAAAGCCGATGGGCAGCTCCTGCAGTTTATCAAACAGGTCCTGACGCAGCTTAGCCACTGTCTTCTGGGAAATGCGCACCATGATGCGTGAATAGGTGTAGGAGCAGCCGGCGCTCAGGGCGAAGCAGCCCAGAAGCAGGGCGCACATCTTCCACAGGCCGGAAAAATCGCCGGGGATAATATAGTTGTTGATGATGGGCTTCATCAGGTAGCTGCTGGCCACCGATGCCAGAGAGCTGATCACCAGACATATCGCCACCAGCACAAACAGGAGCTTATACTGGCTGATGTAGCCCAGCAGACGCGCCACCGTGCCTTTCAGATCGTTGGGGCGCTGGAAACCATGGCCGTGGCGGCCGCCGGGACCGGGGCCGGGGCCGGGACCACCCTTGGGAGGCTTGGGTACGTTAGCCATCGATGTTCACTCCTTCCTGCTGGGATTGGTAGACCTCGCGGTAAATGGCGTTGGTAGCGAGAAGTTCTTCGTGGGTGCCAAGACCGTCGATCCGGCCGTCGTCCATGATGATAATAAGGTCGGCATCCATCACCGAGGCAACGCGCTGGGCGATGATAATCTTGGTGGCACCGGGTAGGGTATCGCGCAGTGCGGTGCGGATGGAAGCGTCGGTTGCGGTATCTACGGCGGAGGTGGAGTCGTCGAGAATCAGGATCTTGGGCTTGCGGAGAATGGCGCGGGCAATGCACAGGCGCTGTTTCTGGCCGCCGGAGACGTTGGTGCCGCCCTGTTCGATATAGGTGTTGTAGCCGTCGGGCATGCGGGAGATAAATTCGTCAGCGCAGGCGATACGGCAGGCCTCGCGGATTTCTTCTTCCGTGGCATCGGGATCGCCCCAGCGGAGGTTTTCCAGAATCGTGCCGGAGAAGAGGGTGTTCTTCTGCAGCACCATGGCGCAGGCCTGACGCAGGTGTTCCATGGTATAGTCTTTTACATTGCGGCCGCCCACATACACGCTGCCTTCTGTGGCTTCGTAGAGGCGGGGGATAAGGCTCACCAACGTGGTTTTGGCACTGCCGGTGCCGCCCAGAATACCTACGGTCATGCCGGAGTCGATGGTGAGGTTGATGTTTTCCAGATTCCAGCTCTCGGTGGATGCGTGGTAGCGGAAGTTGACATTTTCAAAGCGGATGGAGCCGTCAGCCACTTCCAGATCGGCCTGAGCGGCATCGTTGGTGATTTCGGGCTGCTCATCCAGCACTTCCACGATGCGCTTGGCGCAGGCAATGGAACGGGTGAGCATCATCATCACCATGGAGACCATCATCAGCGAGATGAGGATCTCGGAGACGTAGGTAAAGAAGGCGATCAAGTCACCGGAAAGAAGAGAGCCTTCGTAGACATAGTGGCCGCCGATCCACATCACAGCGGTGATGGTGCCGCCCATCAGCAGCATCATGATGGGCATAAAGGTGACCACGAAGCCGAAGGCCTGCTCGGCCATGATGCGCAGGCGACCGCTGCGCTGGGCGAACTTCTCTTTTTCCTGATCTTCACGAACATAGGATTTGACTACGCGGATGGCACCCAGATTTTCCTGCACCACCAGATTCAGGTCATCGGTTGCCTTCTGCAAAGAGGTGAAGTAGGGGCCTACTTTGCGGATCACCAGCAGAACGGCCGCAACCAGCAGGGGGATCACCACCAGAAACACGCGGCTCAGGCGCGTCGAGATGGTCAGCGCCATCACCAGTGCGGTGATCAGCATGGAGGGAGCGCGGACAAACATACGCATACCCATCATCAGCGTCACCTGCACGGAGGCTACGTCACTGGTCAGGCGGGTGATGAGGGAGGCGGTGGAGAAGTGCTCAATATTACTAAAGGAGAACTGCTGCACCTTTTCGTATTCGGCCAGACGCAGGCGTGCGCCAAAGCCCATACCGGCCCGGGCAGCCAGGGCTGCGGCGCCTACGCCGCAGGCAAGAGCCGCCATGGCCATGAAGACCATCTTCAGACCGGTGGCCAGTATGTACTGGCGGTCACCGGTTTCGATGCCGATGTTGACAATGTCGCTCATGGCCAGGGGCAGCAGCAGTTCCAGCACCGCCTCGCCGGCTGAGCAAAGGACGCCCAGCACGATAAAGTGCCGGTAGCCCTTGGTATAGGGGAAAAGTTTTCGGATCACGGTTTTGCTTCCTCCTTGGCGTTATCTGTCAGATTGGCGGCTACCCGCAGCAGCAAGGTGCGCAGCAGCGCCACCTCTTCGGGCGTGAAGCCCTGCTCCATCTGGGCTTCCACCTGCGAAATCACGTCTTTAAAGACGTGATGGCACATCCGGCCCTGTTCGGTCAGCTGCAGGATGCGGCAGCGGCTATCCTTCTTGGATGCGGTGCGGGTGATGAGGCCTTTTTCCTCCAGTCGGCTGACGATGCCGTTGACGGTAGAGGGTTTGACCATCAAAAATTGCTCCAGCATGCGCTGGTTGACTTCTTCCTCGGTGTGATACAAAAAGGCCAGCACCCGGCTCTGCATAGGGGATACATCCAGACTGCGCAGCTTCAGATCCATCAGCTTATGCACCTGGTGGTCACAATACCCCATTAGTGGGCCGAAATGGCGGCAATTTTGTGCATTGCACGAGTTCATATCTACACTCCTTTCTGAATAGTTAGCTCCCTAATAATTAGCAAGCTAAATATTACACCGGCTGGCAGCACCAGTCAATAGAAAAAACAAAGGGGTGGTGTGAACAATTTGTGAATTATATATCAATCTCGTTGACAGGGAATAGGGTGGGGTGTATGATGAATTCAGACCAAAGAAATGTACATTGTTTTTTCTCTCTCTCCTTTTATCAAATACAAAAGCGACCGGCAACGCCGGTCGCTTTTGTTGCTGTGGTGGGTTATCGCTGGGTAGTATGGTTTTCTCCGTCGGTTAGAATGCCATCGGTGTCGTGAATCCGGCCGTTGCGCAGCATTTCCTCGTAGCTGCGGCCTCTCATCAGGTCATCGTAGCTGTCGCTGCTGGTGGAGCCGTTGGAGCCGGGCTGGGCATAGCTGCCGTAGCCGTTGTAGCGGCTGCCGTCAGAAGGGGTGTTGGCGCTGCCGTTGTTGGTACCGTTGTTGGTGCCATTGCCGGCGCCGTTGTTGGTGCTGCCGTTGTTGCCGCCGTTCATGGTACCGTTGTTGCCGGTGCCGTTGTTGCCGGTACCGTTGTTCATGGTACCATTTTGATTGGTGCCACCGTTCATGGTGCCGTTCTGGCTGGTGTCGCCGTTATTGCTGTTGGTGCCGTTGTTCTTTTTGGCCGTGCAGCCGCTCAGACCCAGCATCAGTGCCAAAGTCAGAAGCAGCGCGGTGACGGTTCGTTTCATGCAAAGCTCTCCTTTCTCGTTAAAAAACGCGAATGTCGCGTGAGGATAGTATTTGCTGCGGCAGAACAAATAGAAGAAGTAAGATTTGAAAATGAATCATTTTTTTGGTGTAAGTGGATAATGATTGCAAAAATTTAATAGATAGGATATACTGTAAGGCAAAGTTACAAGGGAGGAAACGACTATGCAGGAAATGGAAAAACAGTTTCATATCCGCTGCTCTGAAGGCGACGTAGGCCGCTATTGCCTGCTGCCCGGCGATCCGGGCCGCTGCAAGGCCATTGCCGCCCATTTTGATGACGCAGTGTTTGTGTCCCAGAACCGGGAATATACCATCTATACCGGCACGCTGCTGGGTGAAAAGGTGTCCGTATGCTCCACCGGTATCGGCGGACCTTCCGCCGCCATTGCCATGGAAGAACTGCACAAAATCGGTGCTGACACGTTTATCCGTGTGGGTACCACCGGCGGCATTGCGCTGGATGTGTGCTCCGGCGATGTGGTGGTGGCCACCGGCGCCATCCGCTTTGAACATACCAGCTGGGAATATGCCCCCATCGAGTATCCCGCCGTGGCCGACTTTGAGGTGACTTCTGCGCTGGTGCAGGCCGCCAAGAAGCTGAACAAGAAGACCCACACCGGTATCGTCCAGTGTAAGGACTCCTTCTACGGTCAGCACGATCCCAAGCGTATGCCCGTCAGCTACGAACTGCTGCAGAAGTGGGAAGCCTGGAAACGTCTGGGTGTCAAGTCCAGCGAGATGGAGTCTGCCACGCTCTTCGTGGTGGCAAACGCGCTGGGTGTGCGCTGCGGTTCTTGCTTCCACGTGGTGTGGAATCAGGAGCGCGAGGCTGCCGGTCTTGACCAGAACATGAGCGAGGATACCTCCTCTGCCATCGAGGTGGGCATCGAGGCCATGAAGCTGCTGATTGCCGCCGATAAGGCCGAAGGTAAATAAAAAAGCAAAAAAAGAAAGACGCCGCAGCGGCGTCTTTCTTTTTTATCTGTTTTTATTTTTGTAAAAAAGCTTTGTACTCTTCCGACTCTTTCACATAGCCTTCGGCACTGCGGCGGTTGGCGGCGATCTCGTCATCAGTGACAGGGCGGCGGACCTTGGCGGGGCTGCCGATGACCAGTGATCCGTCGGGGATCACCATGCCCTGCGGCACCAGCGCGCCGGCGGCCACGATGCAGTCTTGTCCAATGATGGCGCCATTGAGTACGATGGCGCCCATGCCGATGAGGCTGTTATTACCCACGGTGCAGCTGTGGAGAATCGCACCGTGGCCCACGGTGACATCGTCACCGATGGTCATAGGCAGGCCGGGATCGGCGTGGAGGACGCAGTTGTCCTGAATGTTGGTGCGCTTACCCACCACGATGGGGACAAATTCCGAGCGGGCTACGGCACCGAAGAAGAAGCTGCTCTGTTCGCCAACAGTCACGTCACCGAGGACGGTGGCGTTGGGAGCGATGAATGCGGAGGGGTGGATGTTGGGTGTTTTCATAGCGGATACCTCATTTGAGAACTGCAGCCGGTGCTGCCCGTTATTTTTCTACAATGTGAACGTTCAGATGGTCGTATGTCATCTCCACGCCGGCTTGGGCAAAGCAGGTGCGCAGCTGCTCAGTCAGCGGGAAGAGAACATTGCCGTAATGCTCCGGCTTGCACCAAACGCGTACCGTATATTCGATGCTGCTGGCGCCGTAATTAGTCAGCAGGACCTCGGGGGCCGGGGAGTCCATCACGTGCTCGAGGCGAGACACTGCCTGCAGACAGGCGGCGCGGACCGTCTCCGTGGGGGCATCATAGGAAGCCGTTACTTTCACGGTTACGCGGCGGCGGCCAAGGGTGGTGTAGTTGATGATGCGGTCGGCCGAGAGTGTGCTGTTGGGCACGATGATGCGCTGGCCGTCGGTGGTTTCCAGATAGGTGTAGTTGAGGGTGATGTCCTGCACGGTGCCGGTGCCGCTGGAAGTTTCCACAAAGTCTCCTTCTTTGAAAGGCTTACTGGACATGATGACGATGCCGCCGGCAATGTTGGCCAGGACGCTTTGCACCGCCAAAGACACGGCCAGAGAGAACACACTCAGCAGCGCCACCAGCGATGTGACGGGGATACCCAGCGTGTCGGCCACGATGAGTACCGTGATGATCCACAGAACGGTACGGATGCCGGTGAGCGTATAGCGGCGGATCCGCTCATCAAGAGATGTTTTGGCTAAAATTTTGCGAAAAATGGTCATGACGATTCTGCCGGCCGCCAGACACAGCAGGAAGCTGGCCAGTGCGCCCAGTGCGGAAGTCAGAGTCAGTGTTCCCCAATTCAGACCTTCGGCATTGGTGATGCCGAGGGAGGCAAGAAGCTCATTCAAGGCGAAATCCTCCTTCAGAGAATAGATAAGCAAATTATAACACCGGGAAAAGTGTTTGACAAGAAGGTGACGTTATTGCAGCAATCGCAGATGCATATTTTACATTTCAATTATTTGGGTGCATAATGATCCTGCGGCCATGCCGCGTATCAAAAAACAAGAGAGAAATTTCAAAGGAGAGAGAAAAATGGATAAGTTTTTCCGCGTAACGGAGAAGGGCTCTACCATCCGTACGGAAATCACTGCCGGTCTGACTACCTTTATGGCTATGGCCTACATTCTGATGGTCAACGCCGGTATGTTTGCTGATCTGGGTACCGTTTCCTACGGCGCCATCTACATCGCCACTGCCATTTCCGCCATCGTCGGTACCGTGCTGATCGGCCTGCTGGCCAATCTGCCTCTGGCACAGGCTTCCGGCATGGGCCTGAACGCTTTCTTTGTGTATACTGTCTGCTTCGGTTTCGGCCTGAGCTATGCCAACGCTCTGGTACTGGTGCTGTTCGACGGCGTGATCTTCCTGCTGCTGACCGTGACCGGTCTGCGCAAGGTCATCTTCGATGCCATTCCCGAAGCTGTTAAGACGGCCATCGCTGCCGGTATCGGTCTGTTCATCGCCTTTATCGGTATGCAGAACGCCGGTATCGTGGTGGATGACGGTGCCACGCTGGTGAACCTGCACTCTTTCAACCTGCTGGGCGGCAGTACCACCTGGGCTGAGATCTTCCCCATCCTGCTGACTCTGGTGACCGTGTTTGCCATCGGCGCGATGTCCTACAAGAAGGTGAAGGGCGCTGTGCTGTGGGGTATTCTGGGTTCTGCCGTTGTGTACTATGCTGTCGGCCTGATCACCGTTCCCGGCTTCTACGCTACTGCTGTGGCTCCCAACCTGACCTCTGACTTCTTCGGCGCCTTCAAGGATTTCGGCGCTCAGGCTTTCCTGAAGGTCTTCACCGAAGGCTTTGACTTCTCCGCTTACATCGCCGCCAACGGCATGACCTCTTTCATCGTCATGTTCCTGACGACCATGCTGGCTTTCTGCATGGTGGATATGTTCGATACGCTGGGCACTTTGTTCGGCGCCTGCTCTGCCGGCAACCTGCTGGACGAGGAGGGCAACATCCCCAATATGAACAAGGCTATGCTGGCTGACGCTGTGGCTACCTGCACCGGCGCTGTCTGCGGTACTTCCACCGTTACCACTTTCGTGGAATCCTCCGCCGGTGTGGCTGAGGGCGGTAAGACCGGTCTTGCTTCCATGTCCACCGCATTCTTCTTCTTCGTGGCTATGTTCCTGGCTCCCGTTGCCCAGCTGATCCCCACTTACGCCTGTGCTGCTGCGCTGATCTACGTGGGTGTTCTGATGATGAGCAACGTGCGCAACATCGAGTGGGATAATCCCGCCGTGGCCGTTCCCGCTTTCCTGACCATCGCTTTCATGCCCCTGACCTACAACATCTCCTATGGTATTGCCTTCGGTCTGATCGCCTATGTGATGGTCAAGCTGTTCTCCGGCAAGGTCAAGGAGATCAACGTGGCAACCTGGGTCATCACGCTGCTGTTTGCTGTGATGTTCTTCGTCGCCCGCTGATACAAACACAACGCGCCAAACAGGGCTGCCTCGCGCAGCCCTGTTTTTTTGCCGAAGGGCAAAAATTTTACTTACATTCTCTGGAAATATATGGTATGATTGCCTTTAAAGGAAGAATTTCGGCGTAATGCATATAGAGAAGGTGGGTATCTATGTTTACGGTGGATCAACTGGTGGTTTACGGCGGCGAAGGTGTATGCCGTATAGAAAAGATCGGTCCGTCTTCCGTGCCCGGTGCGGACAAAACGAAGCTCTATTATACGCTTGTGCCCATGTACCGTACGGGGCAGGTCATTACGCCGGTGGACACAAAGGTGCTGATGCGGTCGGCAATGACCGCTCAGGAGGCGCAGGCGCTGATACAGGTGCTGGGCGAAATGGAGATACCGGCTGTGCCTGCCGGGAATCCCCGGGCGTTGAAAGAATACTACCAGACGGTGGTCAGTGCCTATGACTGTGCCGCAGTGGCGCAGCTGATTTGTCAGTTGGCGCACAGACGCGATCAGGCAATCTCCCACGGCAAAAAACCCAGCCAACTGGATGAGCGCTATCTCAAGCGTGCCGAAGATCAGCTCTACGGCGAGCTGGGGGCAGCGCTGGAGTTAAACAGAGGTGCGGTGGCCGATTATATCCGCCGCTATCATCCCTGCTGGCCATAATTACGACAGCAAGACCGGAAAGCTGACAGCTTTCCGGTCTTTTTTATGAAAAACGGGAAAAGATAGTTGACCGTGACGGAAAAAGCGGTTATAATGACAAAGAAAAAACGTAGAACCGCTAAAATGAGGTTCCGCGTTTACCCTTGCCATGAGGGGATTATATGCGCGACACTGTGCAGGGACTGACCCTCTCCTGTGCAGAGTCCATAAAAAAGCAGGACGCGTAAGCGTCCTGCTTTTTTGTGTATTACTGCTTGCAAAAGGAAGGGGAAGGCGGTGATCCGTACCCGTTATGAAAAGAGGGTTATCGTTCCATCACCATATAGCCGCGATGCTCCATATGGGCGTAGAGTTGATCGATGTGTGCGCGGTCACGGGTCTCGGCCAGCACGTGGACCACAACAGAACCGATGGGTGCTTTCAGATCGTTGCGCTCGTGGTTGACCTCCAGAATATTAACACCGGTTTCTGCTACGATATTGAGGAAAGTGGCCAACATCTTGGGTTGATCCGGCAGGATGGTGGCAAAACTGGCGGTACGGCCGGCCTTGGCCAGACCGTGGGTAATGATGCGCTCCAGCATGGTCACGTCCAGATTGCCGCCGGAGAGCAGGGCGCACACCGTTTTGCCCTGAAGGTCTACCTTATCATACATGGCGGCGGCCACACTCACGGCACCGGCACCTTCTACCATCAGCTTCTGCTTTTCCAGCACAGTGAGAATAGCCGAAGCGATTTCGTTTTCGGTGACAGTAACCACATCATCCACGTAGCGGCGACACAGATCGAAGGTCAGATCACCGGGAGTTTTCACCTTAATGCCGTCGGCAATGGTGTCCACTTTCGGCAGCGTGACGATCTGCTGGCGACGCAGGGAATGGAACATGCTGGGTGCGCCGGCAGCCTGTACGCCGATCACGCGGCATTCCGGCTTGAGCTGCTTGACAGCGGCTGCCACACCGCTGATCAATCCGCCGCCGGCGATGGGGACAAGAATCACATCCACGTCAGGCAGCTGCTCGAGGATCTCCAGTCCCAGTGTGCCCTGGCCGGCAATGATATGTTCATCGTTGAAAGGATGGATGAAAGTGAGGTTGCGCTCTTTCTGCAGCCGCACCGCTTCGGCATAGGCGTCATCATATACACCGGGCACCAACACCACTTCGGCGCCGTAGCTGCGGGTGGCTTCAATCTTGGAGATGGGTGCGCCTTCGGGAATGCAGATGGTGGCGGGAATGCCCATATCCCGGGCGGCAAAGGCCACGCCCTGAGCGTGGTTGCCGGCAGAGCAGGCGATGACGCCGCGTGCCTTTTCTTCGTCGCTCAGACAGGCGATCTTATAGTAGGCGCCGCGCAGCTTGAATGCGCCGGTCTTCTGCAGGCACTCGGCTTTGAAGTAAAGACAGCAGTGGTCGGCGAAACCCTTGGCGCCGATCATAGGCGTGGTGTTGAGAATGGGGGAAAGAACGCTTCGCGCGTGGTGAAACAGATCCGGCGTCAGCATGGTGTGTCCTCCTTTGAAAAACAAAATGCGCATAAAATGTCTTTTGCATGAAAGACATTTTATGTCTTGGGCGGGGAAAAGTCAATTTGTTTTTATGGAAAATGGAAGAAAAACGGCGCGTTTCCAAAGAAAAACGCGCCGTTGCACCGATTATTCGAAGTAGATAGGGTTGTCAAAGTCGCGGACCGTTTCGCCGCGCTTGGTGTCATAGACATAGACGATATTGACTTCCTCGTAAGCCAGACGCATGGCGAAGTTTTTCGCTTCGTAAATATCGTTGGTTTCGAAGAAGGGGACAAACTCGGTGCCGGGCAGATCGCGGCGCCACATAACCTGAAAACGCATGATGGTTCCTCCCTAGTGTTTTTTTCAGTATACCTTACCGGGAGAGGGAATGCAACGCTTTTCCTCTGTGGAAAAAAAGAGAAAAAAGGCTTTCATTCCGCGCGGTTGTGGGGTATAATACAATAGTTGGAATAAGTGCCCATGAGGGGGAGATGCATCATGAAGATCGGATTCGATAACGAAAAGTATCTGGAGCTGCAGGCCCATCATATCCGCGAGCGGGTGGCCCAGTTTGGCGGCAAGCTGTATATGGAGTTTGGCGGCAAGCTGTTTGACGACCATCACGCCTCCCGCGTGCTGCCCGGCTTTCAGCCTGACAGCAAGATCCGCATGCTGGCAACCATGAAGGACGAGGTGGAGATTGTGATTGTCATCTCTGCCGGAGATATTGAGAAGAACAAGATGCGCGGGGATTTGGGTATCTCCTATGACGAGGATGTGCTGCGTCTGATGGATGTCTTCCGTCAGCTCGGTTTCTACGTGGGCAGCGTGGTCATCACCCAGTATGCAGGCCAGAGTTCGGCTGATGCATTCCACAAGCGTCTGACAGCGCTGGGTATCAAGTGCTATCACCACTATCCTATTGCCGGCTACCCGTCCGATGTGGCGCACATCGTCAGTGACGAGGGTTTGGGCAAGAACGACTATATCGAGACCGAGCGACCTGTGGTGGTAATCACTGCACCCGGTCCCGGCAGCGGCAAGATGGCCACGTGCCTGAGCCAGCTCTACCACGATCATAAACGCGGTGTTGCAGCCGGTTACGCGAAATATGAGACCTTCCCCATTTGGAACCTGCCCCTCAAGCACCCGGTGAACCTGGCCTATGAGGCGGCAACGGCGGATCTCAATGACGTAAACATGATCGACCCCTTCCATCTGGAGGCCTATGGCGAGACCACGGTGAACTACAACCGCGATGTGGAGATCTTCCCGGTACTCAACGCCATGTTCCAGAAGATTCAGGGTGAGTCCCCCTATAAATCCCCCACGGATATGGGCGTGAATATGGCCGGCTGCGCTATCGTGGATGATGATGTCTGCCGCGCCGCTTCCCAGGTGGAGATTTTGCGCCGTTATTATAAGACCATGGTGCAGAAGATCCGCGGCGAGTGCGACGATAGTGTGGTGCGCAAGCTGGAGATCGTAATGCAGCAGGCCCACGTTACCCCCGAGATCTGCCCCGCTGTGAGTGCCAGTCTGGAGAAGGCGGCCGAGACCGGTGCGCCGGCCGGCGCTATGGTGCTCGGTGACGGCAGCGTGGTGACGGGAAAGACTTCCTCGCTGCTGGGCGCATCTGCGGCGCTGCTGCTCAACGCCCTCAAGCACATGGCCGGTATTGCTCCGGAGACCGAGTTGATCTCTCCCGAGGTTATCGAGCCCATCAGCATTCTGAAAACGGACAATCTGGGTCACCGCAATCCCCGTCTGCACTCCGACGAGGTGCTGATCGCGCTGGCCATCTCCGGTGTCAGCGATCCGCTGGCTGCCAAAGCGCAGCAGCATCTGGACAAGCTGCGTGGCTGTGACGCCCACTTCTCTGTTATCATCTCCGGTGAGGATATCCAGCTCTATCAGCGGCTGGGCATCAACGTCAGCTGCGAGCCGAAATACGAAGTAAAGAAACTCTACCATAAATAAGCGAAAGTGGCCGCAACGCGGCCACTTTCTTACGCAAGAAAGGAACAAATTATGCACAATATCGCCCAGACGCTGGCGCAGGAACTGAAAGTTTCTGTCCAGCACGTGGAAAATGTCATCGCTCTGCTGGATGAGGGCAACACCATCCCCTTTATCGCACGTTACCGCAAAGAAATGCACGGCAGCATGGATGACACGGCACTGCGCACCCTCAGCGACCGACTGACCTATTTGCGCAATCTGGCGCAGCGCAAGGAGGAAGTGAAAAACTCCATCGCCGGTCAGGATAAGCTGACCGAGGAGCTCTCTGCTGCCATCGACGCGGCCAAGACACTGGCGGAGGTGGAAGACCTCTACCGCCCCTACAAGCAGAAGCGCCGCACCCGCGCCACCATGGCAAAAGAAAAGGGACTTGAGCCGCTGGCCCAGCTGATCTTTGAGCAGAAGGACAAGCGCGCTGTGGCCGAGATGGCTGCCGATTACATCGACGCAGAAAAGGGCGTGGAGACGGTAGAGGATGCGCTGGCCGGTGCCAACGACATCATTGCCGAGTGGATCGCCGACGATGCCGCCATCCGTAAGGAACTGCGGGAGCTGACGGTGAAGAAGGGCAGCCTCCGTACCGCCGCCACCACGGAAGAGGACAGCGTGTACCGCCTGTACTATGAGTTCAGCCAGCCCATTGCCAAGCTGGCAGGTCACCAGATTCTGGCCATCAACCGCGGTGAGAAGGAAGAGATGCTGAAGGGATCTGTGGAGCTGGACCGCGAATGGGCGCTGGGTCTTATCTGGAACCGTGCCGTCAGCGGACGCAGCGACAGTGCGGCCTTTGTCCGCACCGCCTGCGAGGACGGCTTTGACCGCCTGCTGTGGCCTTCCATGGAGCGTGAGATCCGTGCCATGCTGACCGACACCGCCTGCGAGGGTGCCATTGCCATGTTTGCCTTGAACCTGCGCCCCCTCCTGATGCAGCCCACCGTCAAGGGCCATGTGACCATGGGTCTTGACCCCGGCTATGCCCACGGCTGCAAGGTGGCAGTGGTGGACGGTACCGGCAAGGTACTGGATACCACGGTGGTCTATCCCACCTACGGGCAGCGCCAGAAGGATGAAGCCATCCGCAAGCTCTTGCAGATGGTGCGCCGTCACGGCGTGGAGCATATCGCCATCGGTAACGGCACTGCCAGCCGAGAGACGGAACAGATGGCCGTGGAGCTGATCCGCGGTCTGGGCGGCGGTGTGGCCTACATGATTGTCAACGAGGCCGGCGCCTCCGTGTATTCTGCCAGCAAACTGGCTGCCGAGGAGTTCCCTGAGTTCGATGTGAACCTCAGAAGTGCCGTGTCTATCGCACGCCGCATGCAGGATCCGTTGGCGGAGCTGGTGAAGATCGACCCCAAGGCCATCGGCGTGGGTCAGTATCAGCATGATATGCCCCAGAAGCGGCTGGACGAGACCCTTTCCGGCGTGGTGGAGGATTGCGTTAACGCCGTGGGTGTGGACGTGAACACCGCATCGGCAAGTCTCTTGGGCCGTGTGTCCGGTCTCAACGGAACCACCGCCAAGAATATTGTGAAGTACCGTGAAGAAAACGGCATCTTTACCACCCGTCGTCAGCTCCTGAAGGTTCCCAAGCTGGGCCCCAAGGCCTTTGAGCAGAGCGCCGGTTTCCTCCGCGTGCCGGAGAGCAAGTCTGTACTGGATAACACCGGTGTCCATCCCGAGAGTTATACCGCTGCCGAGGCGCTGCTGGATCTGTGCGGCTACAGCCTCAACGACGTGGCAAAGGGCGAGATCGGTATGCTGGAGCAGAAGGTGAAACTGCTGGGCGAGGAAAAAGTGGCCGAGAAAATCGGTGTGGGTGTACCTACCCTGCGCGACGTGGTGAAGGAGCTGCTGAAGCCGGGCCGCGACGTGCGTGATGATTTGCCTGCCCCTATCCTGCGTACCGACGTGCTGGATATCAAGGATCTGGCCGCCGGCATGGAGCTCACCGGTACCGTGCGCAACGTGGTGGACTTCGGCGTGTTTGTGGATATCGGCGTTCATCAGGATGGCCTTGTTCATATTTCTCAGGTGTGCAATAAGTTCATCAAGCACCCCAGTGAGATCGTTGCAGTAGGCGATATCGTCAAGGTGGTGGTGCTGGAAGTGGACCAGAGGAAGCACCGCATCGGTCTTTCCATGAAGCAGGTGCCGAAAGAGCAGAAATAAATAAAAAAAGAACTGTTCCTCAAGGGAACAGTTCTTTTTTATTTATGCGGCAAAGGAAATGCTCTTGGCCCATTCCAAGAAATAGGGAACGTAGTCGTCGGCATCGGCAACATCGCAGGCGAACTGCACCATCCAGAAAGCATCCGGCCCTTTGTGCAGGGTGGAGAGGTAATAGAAGGTGCCTTGATCCGTTTCGGACTCATACTCAAAGAAAGTAATGCCGTCCTGCGTCTGGAGCTGGAAGTCCGTCATGCCGTTGGTTTGCAGCACCAGCTGGCCGTACTGTTCCAGTGTGTAGTTTTCCAGACCCGCCATTAAGGTGAACTCTTCTTTCAGCGCCAAAACCGCCGCATCGTTGGAACTGTAGCAGGCAGTGAAAGAATCGAGGACGTCTTTGGAGAAATCCTCGTTCAGTGTAATCTGCATGCCCTGGGAGGAGAAGGTCTTGGGCTGGGCAGAGGCGGGGTCATCCGCGCCGGAGAAGTGATTGGCAAGTCCTCTGCCGACAAAAAAGCCGACGATCGTGCCGACAATAACAAAGGCAAAAAGGAAAATGAGACCTTTGCGATTGCTGCGTTTATGGTGGGACATACCTTCTTCGGTGTTGTCACTGCCGTCAAAACGGAAGGCATTGCCTGCGGCGGGATTGAACTTGCACTGTCCGGCTACGGAGATATCCTCCGTGCCGGCAGGGATGTTGTAAAAATCGTTGCAGTAGTCGCGGCTGAGCTTATCGAAGATGCCGTACAGCCGGCCGCTTTCTTCACCGATGGGGAAGGTGGCGGTCTGACCGTTTTTCACCTCGCCCAACTTGCGGCAGGGTGCGCCGTTGATGCTCAGTTCCCCGGCGGGATCCTCGATATAAACTTTCAGTTTGCCTGTACAGGCGACAAAAGATTTTCTTCTCTCGATGGTCAAATTTCTCATAATATCCCTCCTCTTTCTTTGTTAAGGAAAGGATACCATAAAAAAGGGCGCCTGACAAGTTCAGGCGCCCTTTTGTGAGTGTCTACTTTCATCTTACCAGGTGCAGTTCCCTTGGGGGAACAGGTCTTTGTTGCTTTAGATCCGGAAGCGAAACTCCACGCCACGGTTTGTGTTGTAAGCCGCACAGGTACCGCCATGGAGCGTGATGATCCCTTTTGCAATGGCGAGCCCCAGGCCGGTTCCGGGACTGGTACGGGACTCATCCTGGCGCCAGAAGGAGTCCCAAACTTTGTCCAGCACATTGGCAGGCAGGTTTTCGCCGTCGTTTTCCATGGAGAATATGGTGCCGTCACCGTTGGTGTAAATATGCACGCGGATCTCGCCGCCGGTGGGGGTGTGCTTAACGGCGTTGGTGGCGAAGTTTTCGATTACCTGCCGGATGCGGCTCTCGTCGGCTGTAACTATAGAGTTATAGTAGCACTGGTAGCTCACGTGCAGCTTCTTGGCCTGCAGCGCCATGTCCAGCCGCGCAAAGATATCCCGCGTCATTTCCAGGAGGGAAAATTCATCCTGCGCCAACTTCACGCGTCCCGCTTCCAGACGGCTCAAATCCAGCATTTCCAGCACCATACCGTCCATGCGCTCTGTCTCGGAGAGAATGACGGAAAGATACTGATCCCGCTTTTCCTCAGCGATGCGTTCCTGCAGCGCCTCGGTGTAGCTGTGGATGACAGCCAGCGGTGTTTTCAGCTCGTGGGCGATGTGGGAGGTCATCTGCCGTCGGTTTCCCTCGGCGGTTTTGGCGTAGCCGACAGCTGCGCTGAGGCGGGCCAGTTCCGTTTTGTCGGCAGAGAGTTTTTGCTGCGTGGCCAGATAGTGGCCCGTCAGCTCCTGCACATCTTCCCATGCCGAAGGCTGGTTGCGCAGCGTTGGTAGATGGTGCCAGCCATTGGAGATGGCACGGTTGATCTCCTGCAGCGGCGCGGTGAGGTGACGCTTGACTGTGCGGTGGATGACGAGGAAGATAACGAGCACCAAAGTCGCCGTCAGAAGATAGACAATCAGGAGATAATCCATGGCGATGCGCAGGGGACTGGCCTGAAAGGCTGTCACCATGGTGAGCGCCGGATCGGGCCATGGCAGATTGGAAGTGAAGTCATAACCCGACAGATCCCAGAAGCTGCGCACGCCGAAAAACACACTGTTGAAGAGGCTGCGCTGGCTGCGGGACTGATGGATACGGCCGTCGGTGTTGTAGTAATAGCCTTCTTCCTGCAGCAGCGTCACCAGGTCGTCATAGCGCTGACCCTGATAGCGCACCGGCTGGCTCTCGCTCAGACGCAGGGTAGGCTGGTGGATATAGATGGTCACCAGTTCTTTACCGGAGGGGGCGTTGGCCGTAAGATCAAAGTGTTCGTGCCATATGACGGAATTGGGATTGTCTGCATCGGCCCCGGTCTGAATATCACGGCCGTCTGTCACCGCCAGATAGAGTGGCTCGAACCGGCTGCCGTCAAACCAGCCGGTCATGCATGCGGTGTCCCACATAAAGAGATAGGGAGAACCGGTGTACTGCTGACGCAGCAGGGTGAAGCGCTCGTCGGCCCTGTCGCTCAGATCAATCCATGCGTAGCCGTCGGCGCGCTGGGTGACGCCCCAGATGTCAGTGACGGAGTAGTCGAAATAGAGAAACTCGCCGGTTTGATGCGCTATGTTGCCCTCACCATCGAGAAAAAGGACGGCGGTGTTGCTATCGGGCCAGACTGTGCGATAGATGCCGCGGAAGAGGGTTTCGGCCATCGCAGGCGAGGAAATGAAAACATCGGTGGTGGTAATGCTCTTGAGCATGCAGTAGTCGACGGCACCGGGGAGGTTCATATGCTCGGGGCGGACAGTGCCTTCGTCGGTGGGGTAATAGTCATCCAGATTGCCGGAGTTGGCGGTATAATGGGGGAACTCATAGCTTTCTTTCGTCAGTTCCTCCAGTATGAACTGGGCGGTGCCCACGGTAAGGAGTACCATGCATAAAAGCCACAGGCTCCACAGGGCAATGGCAATGCGACCCAGCAGCTGGACGCGGACGCTGCGAACGTGCAGTTTTTTCTTTTTCATAGATCTCATCCCTCCCACCGGTAGCCGGATTTGATGACGGTGCGGATGCAGGCGGCGTGGTCGCCCAGCTTGTCCCGCAGGCGGCGGATATGGGTATCCACGGCACGGGCCTCGCCTTCGTAGTCGTAGCCCCAGCATTTCACCAACAGCTGCTCGCGGCTGAGGACGATGCCGCGGTTGAGCATCAAACAGCGCAGCAGGGAAAATTCCTTGGGGGTGAGGGTGATCTCCACGCCCCCGGCCCATACTTTCTGGGCGGAGAGGTCCAGCGTCACGCCGCCGCCTTCCAACCGGTCACCGGAGCGCCGCGCGCCGCGGCTGCGGCGGATCAATGCGGCAGTCTTGGCGTAGAGTACCGACAGGGAATAAGGCTTGGTGATGTAGTCATCGGCACCCAGTTCGTAGCCGTAGAGCTTGTCTTCCTCGTCTGAAAGAGCGGTGAGGAAGAGGATGGGTGTGTCCTTCATGCGGCGGACGGCGCGGCATACGGCAAAGCCGTCCAGTTCCGGCATCATAATGTCCAGCAAAATGGCATCAAAATCTTCCGTCTGTGCCAACTCCAGCGCTTGTGCGCCGTTGGAGGCCTCCAGCGGCAAGTCGCCTTTGCTGCGAAAATAGTCGCACAATACTTCCCGCAGCTTCGGCTCGTCTTCTGCGATGAGAATGCGGTTTTTCACAGGGCTTCCCCTCCTTTCTTGAGACAAGGATAACAGGGGTGTTTGTACTCTCTGTGTCGTAGGAGATGTTTTTTTCATATTATACCACAGGAAGAGGGGGCTGCATAGAAAAAGTAGCCGTCTTAGGCGGCTACTCTCCCTTATACTTTTTTCGCGTGGCCATGCCGCCGCGGATGTGGCGCTGGGCCTTGTTCTCTTCCAGCACAGCCTTGGCTTGCTGATAAAGTTGACGGTTGAACTGAGGCAGTCGCTCGGAAATATCTTTATGCACCGTGGATTTGCTGATGCCAAACTGACGGGCGGCTTGCCGCACGGTGGCCCGGTTTTCGATGATGTAGATGGCGAGGTCGCACGCACGCCGTTCCAGATGATCGTTGATAGCTCACCACTCCCCAATGATACGTTCACGCATTTATATGAGAGGAGCGGAGAAAAAAGTACGAAAGATTGACTTTGCTCATTCGGACAGGTAAAATGGCCGTAAGAAAAAAGATCATGAAACGGAGGATATCTCTATGCCCCAGCTGAGTAAACGTGTGGACACCTTTACCGATTCTGTCATCCGCCGCATGACCCGTATCAGCGACGAGACACCCGGCAGCATCAACTTGTCTCAGGGTTTCCCGGATTTTGATCCGCCGCAGATTTTGCTGGAGGCTATGGCAGAGATGTCCAATGGCGGCGAGCAGCATCAGTACCCGGTTACGTTCGGCTCGCCCAATCTGCGCAAGTGCATCGCTGAAAAATACTCCCCCATTCTGGGCCGCGCCATCGACCCGGAGGAGGAAGTGACCGTCACCTGCGGCGGCACGGAGGCGATGCTGTGCACCGTTCTTGCCATCTGCAATCCTGGCGACAAGGTGATTGCGTTTTCTCCCGTGTATGAAAACTACGGTACCGATGCCATTTTGAGTGGCGCCCAGCCCATTTACGTGCCGCTGGTGCCGCCTGCCTATGATTTTGACCGCGAGGTTTTGGAAGATGCTTTCCGCCAGGGCGCCAAGGCCATCATTGTCTGCAACCCCTCCAACCCCTGCGGCAAGGTGTTTACCCGTGAGGAACTGGAATTCATCGAGTCGCTGGCCGAGAAGTACGATGCCTTTGTCATCACCGATGAGGTGTATGAGCATATCGTTTTTCCGCCTCATGTGCACACCATGGCAGCGTCCCTACCCGGTGCGTATGAGCGCACCATCACCTGTAACTCCCTGTCCAAGACTTTCTCCATCACCGGCTGGCGGCTGGGTTTTGTCATCGCGCCGCCCGCCATTTCCGAGCACATCAAGAAGGTCCACGATTTTACCACCATCGGCGCGCCTGCTCCGCTGCAGGAGGCAGTGTGCCGCGCCTTCACGCTGGGTCAGGACTACTATGACGACATGCTGGCTGCTTACAGCCGCAAGCGTGATATCTTCTGCGGTGGCCTTGCCGAGATGGGCCTGCCCCACACGGTGCCGCAGGGTTCTTACTTCGTGATGGTGGACATCTCCGCCTTTCTGGCCAAGGAAAAGTTTGCCGGCTGGACGGATCTGGAGTTCTGCGAGTGGATGGTGAAGGAAGTGGGTGTGGCTGCTGTACCCGGTTCCAGCTTCTTCGCAGAGCCGGTGAACCATCTGATCCGCCTGCACTTTGCCCGCAGCGAGGAGTCTCTGCGCGAAGCGGTGCGGCGGCTGGGAATGTTGAAGAAGTATCTGTGAGAAAGTGGTGAGCTTGTGGCCGGATATCGGTATGTGACGTTGAGGGAGCGGCCGGAGCAGAAACTGCCTGCGGCAAAATGGTTCCACAGCAAGTGGAACGTTCCGGAAGAAGCGTATTTGGAATGCATGGATGCTTACCTGAGCGGTGAAACAGAATACGGCTGGTATCTTTGTATGGATGGCGAGACCATCGTTGGTGGAATGGGCGTCATCGAAAACGATTTTCACGACAGAAAAGATCTTGCGCCCAACGTGTGTGCCGTTTTCACGGAGGAAGATCACCGCTCGCGGGGGATTGCCGGCAGGTTGCTGGACATGACAGTGGAGGATCTGCGATCCCGCGGCATTTCTCCGGTCTATCTGCTGACGAACCATGACGGATTTTACGAGCGATACGGCTGGGAGTTCTTGTGCATGGTGCAGGGCGACGGCGAGGACTACCTCTCCAGAATGTATGTGCACCGCTAAAACATGAAAAAAGCCCCGACCTGTTTGATGCAGGTCGGGGCTTTTGCTTTGTGTTTTCAGTTGATGCCGTCCAGATAGTGACAGGCGGCCATGGCGGCGATGGCACCGTCGGCAGCGGCGGTGGTCACCTGACGGATGCGCTTGCTGCGGCAGTCACCGGCCACAAACAGGCCGGCGGTGGCAGTGAGGCAATCCTCGGCGGAGTCGAAGTAACCCCAGGCGTTGAGGGCGGCGAAGTCGGCAAAGGGTTCGTTTTCCGGCTGCAGGCCCACGGCGAGGAAGGCACCGTCCACAGCGATGTCGAACTTCTCGCCGGTGACGTCGTTCTTGAGGCGCAGGCCGGTGAGGGCGCCGTCCGTAGTGAGGTATTCGTCCACCAGAGTGGAGAAGTAGACCTCCACGTTGCTCTTTTCCATGATGGCCTCGGCCAGCTTTTTCTCCCCGGTGAAGTCGGCCAGGTTCTGCACGATGGTCACCTTGCTGCAAACTTCGCTCAGCAGCAGAGCTTCCTGCAAGGCGGAGTTGCCGCCGCCGATCATAGCGGCGTGCTGGCCGGTATAGAAGGCGCCGTCGCACACGGCGCAGAAAGAGATGCCGTTGCCAACCAGATCTTCTTCGCCCTCGAGGCCCAGCATGCGATGCTTCACGCCCAGTGCCAGCACCACGGCGCGACCCTCAAAAGTGCTGCCTTCTTCGGTGCGGATCACGAAACCGGCGTCGGTCTTTTCAATGGCGGTGACATTTTCCAGCTCCAGATCGGCGCCCAGATTTACCACCTGCTCCACCAGCTTGTCGGCAAATTCCGCGCCGCTGATCTGGATAGTGCCGGGGATGTTCTCCACTTTGGGGGAGAAGGCGATCTGGCCACCAAAGCCGTTCTTTTCAATGACCACAACACTTCTCCCGCCGCGCAGGGCATAGACGGCAGCGGTCAGGCCGGCGGGGCCGCCGCCGACGATCACGATATCATACATAGTCATTACCTCGCAAATTTTTATTCTCCTGTAAAGAGCCGGGCAGGTCGCCGTCTCTTTTGGGTTGTTTACAGGCTGGCCAGATACTTCTTGATTTCGGGCACGCTGTAATAGCTCTTGTAGTTTTCGCCGTTGGTGATGATCAGCGTGGGTGCACCCTTGACGTTGTAGGCGCGGCACAGATCCAGATCGTCTTCGGCGATGTGCTTTTCATAAGCCACACCGGCCTTGCCCAGCAGCGTTTCAGCCACACGGCAGTTGGGGCAGGTGGCACGGGAGATCAGCATGACCTTGTTCTCGCCGTCAGTGGCGGGGACGGCAGGAGCTTCCACCTCGGCAGCGCAGCAGGTCTCTTCTGCAGGAGCAGCAGTCTTGACGGGGGCTACGGAGTTGGCAGGCACATAGTTCTTGCGGTCAGCGAACTCCTGACTCTTGCCGTCGTTCCAGTTCTGCACGGGACGGTAGTAGCCGGTGATACGGCTGTAGACTTCGGTCTTGCGGCCGCAGGTGGGGCAGGTATACTGCTCACCGGACAGGTAGCCGTGGTCAGCGCAGACGGAGTAGGTGGGGGAGAGGGTGTAGTAAGGCAGCTCGTAATTCTCCGCAATGGTGCGCACCAGATTGGCGGCAGCCTTCCAGTCGGGCAGCTTCTCGCCCAGGAAGGTGTGGAACACGGTACCGGAGGTGTAGAGAGTCTGGAGCTTATCCTGAATGTCCAGCGCCTCGAACACGTCCTCGGTATAACCCACGGGCAGGTGGCTGGAGTTGGTGTAGTAGGGGGTGGCGCCCTCGTGGGCGGTGATGATGTTGCCGAAGCGGCTCTTGTCGTGCTTGGCCAGACGGAAAGAGGTGGACTCGGCAGGAGTAGCTTCCAGGTTGTAGAGGTCGCCGTACATTTCCTGATAGTCGCTCAGACGCTCACGCATGTGGTTGAGGACCTTGGCGGCGAAAGCCTGTGCCTCGGGATGGGTCAGGTCCTTGCCCAGCCAGTTGGCGTTGAGAGCGGTTTCGTTCATGCCCACCAGACCGATGGTGGAGAAGTGGTTGTCGAAGGTGCCCAGATACCGCTTGGTGTAGGGATACAGACCCTCGTCCAGGAACTTGCCCACGGTGGTGCGCTTGATCTTCAGGCTGCGGGCGGCGATGTCCATCAGACGGTCCAGACGGGAGAAGAACTCGGCCTCGTCCTTGGCCATATAGGCGATGCGGGGGAGGTTGATGGTGACAACGCCGATGGAGCCGGTGGACTCACCGCTGCCGAAGAAACCGCCGGACTTCTTACGCAGCTCGCGCAGGTCCAGACGCAGGCGGCAGCACATGGAGCGCACGTCGCTGGGTTCCATATCGGAGTTGATGTAGTTGGAGAAATAGGGGGTGCCGTACTTGCTGGTCATCTCGAAGAGGAGACGGTTGTTCTCCGTCTCGGACCAGTCGAAGTCGCGGGTGATGGAGTAGGTGGGGATGGGATACTGGAAACCGCGGCCGTTGGCGTCGCCTTCGATCATGACCTCGATGAAGGCGCGGTTGACCATGTCCATTTCCTTCTTGCAGTCGCCGTAGGTGAAGTCCATGGGTTTGCCGCCCACGATGGCAGGCTGATCGGCAAGGTCGGGGGGGCAGGTCCAGTCCAGCGTGATGTTGGAGAAGGGTGCCTGAGTGCCCCAGCGGCTGGGGGTATTGACACCGTAGATGAAGCTCTCCACGCAGTGCTTGACATCGTTATAGCTCATGTTGTCGGCCTTAACGAAGGGGGCCAGATACGTGTCGAAGCTGGAGAAGGCCTGAGCACCGGCCCACTCGTTCTGCATGATGCCCAGGAAGTTGACCATCTGGTTGCACAGCGTGGCCAGATGCTTGGCGGGGGCGGAGGTGATCTTGCCGGTGACGCCGCCAAGACCTTCGGTGATCAGCTGGCGCAGGCTCCAGCCGGCGCAGTAGCCGGTGAGCATGCTCAGATCGTGCAGGTGGATATCGGCATTGCGGTGGGCATTGGCAATCTCTTCGTCGTAGATTTCGCTGAGCCAGTAGTTGGCGGTGATGGCGCCGGAGTTGGAGAGGATCAGACCGCCCACAGAGTAGGTGACGGTGGAGTTTTCCTTCACGCGCCAGTCGGATACTTTCAGGTAGCCGTCCACCAGACCCTTATAGTCCAGAATGGTGGAGCTCATGTTGCGCAGCTTCTCGCGGTTCTTGCGGTAGAGGATGTAGGCCTTGGCCACGTCGGAGTAGCCGGCCTTCTGCAGCACGGTTTCCACGCTGTCCTGAATGGTCTCCACATCGATGCGGCCGCTGCGGATGCGACCGGCGTAGTCGGCGGTGACCATGAGGGACAGCATGTTGATGATATCGTCGCTATAGGGGATCTGGGTAGCCTCAAAGGCCTTGGTAATGGCGTTGCTGATGCGGGTGATATTGAAATCCACCACATTGCCGTCGCGTTTGATGACCTGATACATGACTCGCTCTCCTTTATATTCCTCTTAGTGTTGTTTCATTGATATAGGGAAGTACCGTCTGGCGCAGCGCCTCCATCTCTTCTTCCGTCAGAGGGGTCAGACCGCTGCCAATGAGGTCGCCGGAATCCACAAACTGCTGCAGAAAGTAGCGCTTGGCGCCGGCAAGCCATTGCCCGATGGCGGTCAGATCCTCCCGGGTGTGGAGGGGGTGCACCAGCGTGGTGCGAAACTCGTAGTCAATGCCGCTTTGCATGAGGAGTGCGGCGCTCTCTTTTACCTTATCCAGCACATCTACGCCGCCACAGGTTTCGCTGTAGCGTGAGGGGCTGTTCTTAATATCCATGGCCACGTAGTCGGCCAGGCCCTCGGCCAGAACGGCGCGCAGCATGTCCGGATTTGTGCCGTTGGTGTCCAGCTTTACCGCGTAGCCCAGCAGATGGATTTGCCGCAGCAATTCCGGGAGATCCGGGTAAAGGGTGGGCTCTCCGCCGGTGATGCACACGCCCTGCAGCCGACCACGGCGCTTTTGGAGAAAGGCCAGCAGTTCTTCGCTGTCCATACCCGCAGGAGCGTCCGGCCGGGACAGCACCAGCGAGGCGTTGTGACAGAAGGGGCAGCGCAAATTGCAGCCGGAGAGAAAGACGGTGCAGGCGATGTGGCCGGGAAAATCCAGCAGCGTCAGCTTTTGCACTCCCGCGATATGCATACCTCTCCCTCCTTTGCGCGCGTACACTCAAAGTATAGTACGCAGAGGAGTACTTGTCAAGGTTGCCAACAAGATTTGGGAAGGTTTCGAAAAAATGGGCACTATATATTGTGTTGAGGAGGAGGTTTTGCCGGGAGGAGGCGGAGATGCGCGGGACAGATGAGGGAGTTGTTTATGTTGCGCAAAAGGGCGGTGCGAAGACAGGGCAATATGCCGAAATTGGCCGGAGGAATTGACGGGGAAAAAGAATGCTGATATGCTTAAAAATGATATTAAGTGAGAGGAGCATTCCTATGGCACTGATGACGGCAAAAGAATACATCGACAGCCTGCGTAAACTCAACACCCGCGTCTATATGTTCGGTGAAAAAATCGAAAACTGGGTGGATCATCCCATGATCCGGCCCAGCATCAACTGCGTGGCGATGACCTATGCGCTGGCCCATGATCCTCAGTATGAAGATTTGATGACGACCACCTCCAATCTGACGGGAGAGAAGATCAACCGCTTCTGCCACCTGCACCAGTCCAGCGAGGATCTGGTGAAAAAGGTGAAGATGCAGCGCCTGATGGGACAGAAGACCGCCAGCTGCTTCCAGCGCTGTGTGGGTATGGATGCCTTCAATGCTGTCTATTCCACCACTTACGAGATCGACGAGGCCTGCGGAACCGCTTACCACGAGAACTTCAAGAAGTTCCTCATGATGGTGCAGGATCAGGATCTGACGGTGGACGGCGCTATGACCGACCCCAAGGGCGACCGTTCCAAGGCACCCCATCAGCAGAGCGATCCTGATATGTACGTTCATGTGGTGGAACGCCGTGAGGACGGCATCGTGGTGTGCGGCGCCAAGTGCCACCAGACCGGTTCCATTAACAGCCACTGGCATCTGTTTATGCCCACCATTGCGATGGGTGAGAACGACAAGGACTGGGCTGTTTCCTTTGCCTGCCCCAGCGACGCAGAGGGTCTGTACATGATCTACGGCCGCCAGAGTTGCGACACTCGCAAGCTGGAAGAGGGCTGCAGCATCGATGTGGGCAACGCTAAGTTCGGTGGACAGGAAGCATTGGTGGTGCTGGACCATGTGTTTATTCCCAACGAGTATATCTTCCTCAACGGTGAGTACCAGTTTGCCGGTATGATGGTGGAGCGCTTTGCCGGATACCATCGCCAGAGCTACGGCGGTTGCAAAGTGGGCGTGGGCGACGTGGTCATCGGCGCCGCGGCGCTTGCTGCGGAGTATAACGGTGTGGAAAAGGCCAGCGCTGTGAAGGACAAGCTCATTGAGATGACCCATCTCAACGAGACCCTTTATTCCTGCGGCATTGCCTGCTCCTGCGAAGGCTGCCCCACCAAGGCCGGTAACTATCAGATCGACTTGCTGCTGGCCAACGTGTGCAAGCAGAATGTGACCCGTTTCCCCTACGAGATCGTGCGTCTGGCCGAGGATATCGCCGGTGGATTGATGGTGACTATGCCCAGCCAGAAGGACTTTGAGTCCGACCTGCCGGTAGGACGGGAAGGCGAGACCATCGGTCAGATCTGTCAGAAGTACTTTGCTGCCCGCGAGGGTGTATCCACCGAGGACCGCCAGCGGATCCTGCGATTCCTGGAGAATATGTGTCTGGGTGCTTCCGCTGTGGGCTATCGTACCGAGTCTATGCACGGCGCCGGTTCTCCTCAGGCCCAGCGCATTATGATTGCCCGACAGGGGGACATTCAGGGCAAGAAGAAACTGGCCAAAAACATTGCCGGCATCAAGTGAAATTGATCGGCAGTGCCGGAGAAAAATCCCCGGTACACGCTTGCGCTGCTGCGCCGGATCATCCGTGAACACGATCCGGATGCCTTGGTGATCGCAAAGGTGTGGGTCAAGAGCCATGGTAACTACGATGAAAATGTAAACGACGGAAACGGCGCATCCCTCCGGGTGCGCCGTTTTTCTTGACAGAAGAAGTGCTGTGTGATACCATACCGTTAAACAATTAAACAATCTTTTAATGGTTGGAGGTATTTGTTATGATTAAGACGTATCGTGTGGAAGTGGATTGTGCCAACTGTGCCAACAAAATGGAGCGTGCGGCACAGAAGGTGGACGGCGTGAAGAGCGCTGCGATCAATTTTATGGCACTGAAGATGACGGTGGAATTTGCCGAAGGAGCAGACGAGCAGACTGTGATGCAGGCGGTACTGAAAGTGTGCCGCAAGGTGGAGCGGGATTGCCAGATCTACTTTTGAGAGGTAAGCGATGAGCAGAGGACAGAAAAGGAAGCTGGTCCGCATTCTTGCCAGTGCGGTGCTGATGGGACTGCTGCTGTTGGTGCCGGCACAGGGCTGGGTGCGTTTTGCACTGTGGATGGTGCCGTATCTGCTGATTGGTTATGACATCCTGTGGGATGCCGGACGGGGCATTGTGGACGGACAGGTATTTGATGAAAACTTTTTGATGGCGGTGGCTACAGTGGGCGCCGTGGTGCTGGGAATCACCGGCAGCGGAGACTACACCGAGGCGGTGGCAGTGATGCTGTTTTTCCAGATCGGCGAGTGGTTCGAAGGCTACGCCGTAGGCAAAAGCCGCCGCAGCATTGCTGCGCTGATGGATATCCGGCCGGATTTTGCTCGTGTCGAGCGCGACGGCGAAGGGCAGGAAGTGGATCCGGAGGCAGTGGCGGTGGGAGAGGTCATTGTGGTGCGTCCCGGCGAACGGGTGCCGCTGGATGGCACGGTGGTATCCGGTGTGTCCAGTCTGGATACGGCAGCCCTCACCGGCGAAAGTCTTCCGCGAGATGTGGCGCAAGGTGACGCGGTGGTCAGCGGCTGCATCAACCTGACCGGTCTTCTGCGGCTGGAGACGACAAAGGCCTATGAAGAGTCCACCGTGGCGCGGATTCTGGAGCTGGTGGAAAATGCCGCCGGGCGCAAGGCAAAAGCGGAGAACTTCATCTCCCGATTTGCCCGGGTGTATACACCGGCGGTGTGTGCTGCGGCGGTGGCTCTGGCGGTACTGCCGCCGGTCATGGCGCTGTTGATGAACCATACGCCCGGGTGGAGTATGTGGCTGTACCGCGCATTGACCTTCCTGGTCATCAGCTGTCCCTGTGCGCTGGTGATCTCCATTCCCTTGACCTTCTTTGCCGCCATCGGCGGTGCCAGCCGCTGCGGTGTGCTGGTGAAAGGAGCTAACTTTCTGGAGGCGCTGGCCGGTGTGGAGTGCGTAGTGTTTGACAAGACCGGCACCCTCACCCGCGGCAGCTTTGCGGTGACAGAGATTTATCCCCAGAGCATGGATCGCGGGCGACTGTTGGAGCTGACAGCTCTGGCGGAGAGTGAATCCAACCACCCCATCAGCCGCAGCCTGCGTGCTGCCTGGGGAGGCACCGTGACGCCGGGCCGCGTGTCAGATATCCGTGAGGTGAGCGGATACGGCGTGGAGGCGCAGGTAGACGGCTGCCGCGTGGCGGCAGGAAACGGACGGTGGATGGAGACGCTGGGTGTGAAGTATGAGGTGTGCCGGGCTGCCGGCACTGTGGTGTATACGGCGGTGGATGGTGTCTATGCCGGATGCATCGTTATCTCCGACCAGTTGAAAGAGAACAGCCGGCAGGCTGTGGCAGCGCTGCGGAAGCTGGGTGTGAAAAAGACGGTGATGCTGACAGGAGACAATGCGTTGGCCGCACAGGCTGTGGCCGGCGCAGTGGGTGTGGACGAAGTGTGCAGCCGCCTGCTGCCGCAGGACAAGGTGACGGCGGTGGAAGAGCTGATGACCCAGTGTGGCGGCAAGCTGGCCTTTGTGGGCGATGGCGTTAACGATGCGCCTGTTTTAAGCCGTGCCGACATTGGCATTGCCATGGGTGCCATGGGCAGCGATGCCGCGATTGAGGCGGCGGATGTGGTGCTGATGGACGACGATCCCGTGAAGGTAGCCGCGGCGATGGGCATCGCCCGTAGAAGTCTTGCCATTGTGCATCAGAACATTGTGTTTGCTCTGGGCGTGAAAGGCCTTTGTCTGTTGCTGGTGGCCATTGGCGCGGCAGGCATGTGGCTGGGTATTTTTGCCGACGTGGGCGTGATGGTGTTGGCGGTGCTCAACGCGATGCGCGCGTTGCATGTGAAGAGAGGGGTGTAAGGATATGGGGGAAAAGAAATTGCCGCATCATCACGGTCAGGATTCGACCCACTATCTGGACCATATGCCAACGGAGGAGGGCTTTTCTTTCGTGGCGGAGGCGTATAAACTGCTTTCGGATGCCAGCCGGTGCCGCATTTTCTGGCTGCTGTGCCACTGTGAGGAGTGCGTGATCAACATCGCGGCCATGGTGGAGATGAGCAGTCCGGCCGTGTCCCACCACTTAAAGCTCCTGCGTGCCGGTGGACTTATTGTCAGCCGCCGGGAGGGTAAGGAGGTCTACTATAAGGCCGCCGATACCGAAGCGGCGCGGCTACTGCATCGTATGATCGAGCAGGTGGTACACCTGACCTGCCCGGATGAAGAGAAATAAAAAAGATCCGCAGGGATTCCCTGCGGATCTTTTTTATCCGTCGTTGGCAAGGCTGACCACGGCGTTCCATGTCAATGCGCCGGTGACTCCGGTTTGGGCGATACCCTCGATTTGCTGTACCACCCGGATGGCGGCTTCCGTTTGGACGTCGTAGACACCGGTGGGTTCAATGAGGGGGATTTCCGGTACGTTTTCCGCTGCCCGGATAAGGAAACGCTGCAGCACTTCCACGTCACGCCCCGTCTGGCCGGGGGTCAGAACCCGGCCGGGATAGATATCATCGACTGAGCCGAGTGCACCGGGTGCGATGGAATTGCGGGTGGCATCATACTGCCGGATGATGGCATTCCATGTGTCGCGGCCCACGATGCCGTCTACTGCCAGACCCTGCTGGGCCTGAAAGGCGCGGACGGTGGCTTCGGTGGCGGGGCCGAAGGTGCCGTCAAATTCCGGCTGGGGCAACTCGTCATCAAAATAGGCCAAAACGGAGAGGTAATACTGGATCTGCCGTACTTCGGCGCCGCTGTTGCCGGGGCGGAGCACCACGGAAAATTCGCGGCTCACGTCCTCCTGCGTCAGACCTTCGGCATCCAGCTCTGCCAGACCTTTGACACCGTTCCAGATGGATTTGATCTTATACCATGTGGCCTTGCCCACAATGCCGTCCTCAGTGAGGTTGAAAATGCGCTGGAACGAGCGCACCGCCTGCTCGGTGGGCACATCGAAAATACCGGTCAGCTCCAGCCGGGGCTGCAGGCCGGGATAGTTTTGCCCGATGCGGTTGAGTTGCCGCTTGAGGGTACGTACATCCTCGCCGGCGGAGCCGAGGCGGTAGGGAAGCCCTCGATAGGAGGGCAGATTCTGGGCGGTGGGTGCGTTGAAGACGATGTTGATATCGTCGCCGTAGTAGTATTGCAGGATCTCATAAGGTGTCAGGCCGTCTTCCGCCAGGTCTACCGTGCCCCACTGGCTCAGACCCGGGCAGGTGGAGGTGGTGCCGTTACAGTACTGGGTGAAGAAGGGCTGGACAAAACCCTGACGCACCACATAGTCGTTGAAAAGGTCGTCAACGATGCGGCTGACCGGCTCGAAGATTTCCCGGTCACGGATGTACTTCTGGTCATAGCGGGTAGAGTTGGTGATGTCGAAGTCATAGCCGCGGCTGCGGTACCACTCGGTATAAATGCGGTTGAGGGCGAAGGTGACCTGAGCATATATGTTGGCGCGCAGAGAGCTTTCCGGCCAGGTGGGATAGATCTCGCTGGAGGCCACGTTTTTGATGTAGTCGATAAACGGCACACGGATATTGGGAGCCGAATCATCGGCGGGATCACCCAGATGGACGGTGATGTATTCTGGGACGGTGACAGCCATCACATCACCTCCCGCGGCAGACGCAAAGAGACGGGCAGAATGGAGTTGATGCCTTCAAAGATTTCGATTTCATAGACCTCCGGTTCGAAGTCCGGGTGGGAGGCAAAGAGTTGATAGACGGCGCCGCGGCGGGCGGTGTCCGGCTGCAGCGAGGCGGCGATGGGTGGGGCGGGCAGAATGATGCCGGTGATCAGGCCGTCGGCATCGGTGAGGCCATCGAAAAAAAGAACGCGGGCGTCGGAAAAATTGCCGATGACGCTGATGCGCACGTTCTCGGTGGGCAGCGCGCTTTGTGCGCGGCTGGCTTGCACCTTCAGTTTACCGGTGGCGGTATTGCGCCGGAGAAAATCGTCATAGGAAATGGTAGTGGTGGGTGGGGCCGGGTAGGCGCTGCGATCGGGTAAGATAGTTGGCATAGTGGGAGGTTCCTTTCCGAAAAACAGATTCTTCTTCCCCATAGTATGCCGGCGCAGCAAAAAGGTGAGGGGCACAAGGCCCCTCACGCAAAGCCGAAGTAGCGCAGGATGCCCCGGTAGATGCCCAGGGCAAAGGCGTAGCGGTCATTGCGCAGCTTTTCCGCATCGCCCGGATTGGACAGATAGCCGAGCTCCACCAGAATGGCAGGCATGGCGGTGCGGCGCAGCACGTAGAGATTGGTGCGCGCCCGCACGCCGTTATCCTTCGTGCCTACCGCATCCACGATGCCCTGCAGCACGTGCTCTGCCAGCCAGTTGGCCTGGGTATAAAGGCGGTAGACGTAGACCTCGGTGCCGTTGGCGTTGGTGTTCTCCGAGGCATTGGCGTGGATGGAGATGAAATAGTTGGCGCCCCACTCGTTAGCTTCCCGGACCCGCTGGCTCAGACTGGTGGCATTGCTGGTGCCAAGAACAGTGTCCTCGGCGGGGCGGGAGAGGCGTACATCAAACCGACCGTCCTCGCGCAGCATGAAGGCCAGATATTGGCCAACTGCGTAGGTAACGTCCTGCTCCTGCTGGCCGTACCATGAAGCGCCGGTGTTGTGGTAGCCGGTGGGGTTGTGTCCCTGGTCGATATAAATTTTTATGGCCATAAAATCATCGCTCCTTCATGCCATTGTATGACGGAGCGGAAAAGACGGTGCACTTCGGGCATACTAAGCCGCGGAGGTGAGCTTTTATGAGCCGAAAGAAAAAAGATCCCGGATTTCCCTATGATGCCACGCCGGATGTGCACCATTTCCCCGGCAACACGGACAGTTGCTTTGATCAGGTGAACCAGTACGGCACCTATGAGATTCAGCGCACGGCTGATACGGAGAATATGTTCCCCATGATCATGCAGGGTCTTCCCAAGGAGTGGACGGATCTGCACATGGACAAGTGGGATGTGTTGGACGAAGAATAAAAAAGAGCCGCCTCAAATGAGGCGGCTCTTAGTCATTGGGGAGGTGGTTTCACAGAATTTCGCCGCTGGCGGCGAAACAAAGTGGAATTTATTTTTTGCACCGACATGTGCGGGGCAAAAAATACTTCCCAGCGTGCCAGTGTGCGAGCGTAGCGAGTGCATGCAGCACACTGCAAAAACTCAAAAAAATGTAAAACATTTTTTTGAAGGGGGTTTTATTCCTTGCCGATGGCGATGAACACCAGGCTGGACACGGCCAGCAGGAAGGGGTAGAACAGCAGGGGCATGATTTCGAAAGCGGAGACGGTAAAGCCCAGAGTAGTGCAGGCGGAGATGGCCACCAGCATCTGAGCACCGTAGGGGATAATGCCCTGGAAGATGCAGGAGAAGGTATCCAGCAGGGAAGCGGACTTCTTGCCGGTGATGCCGTAGTCGTCGCTGACTTCCTTGGCAATGGGACCGGCCATGACGATGGCCACGGTGTTGTTGGCGGTGGCGATATCCATCAGACCCACCAGCAGGCCGATACCCAGCTGACCACCCTTCTTGCCCTTGAACACGCTGCGGATAGCGGCCAGCAGAGCTTCGAAACCGCCGTAAGCGCGGATCATACCGCACAGGGCGGAAACCAGAATGGTGACGAGGATGGTCTCGAACATGCCGGACACACCGCCGCCCATGCTGCTGAGCAGGCTGATGGCGGTGATCTCGCCGGTGGCAAGGCCAATGACGGCGCCGGCGGCAATGCCGATGAGCAGAACCACGAACACGTTCAGACCAATGACGCCGCCTACCAGAACCAGAATGTAGGGGATCAGGAGCAGCAGGTTGATCTCACCGGTGGGAACGGTGGAAACATCAGCGCGCAGGCTCAGCACCAAAACCAGTGCGATGGTGGCAAGGGCGGCAGGCAGGGCGATGGCGAAGTTGGTGCGGAACTTATCGCGCATTTCGCAGCCCTGGGTAGTGCAGGCGGCGATGGTGGTGTCAGAGATGAAGGACAGGTTGTCGCCGAACATGGCACCGCCGATGACGGTGGCCACGCACAGGGGCAGACCGAAGCCGGAGGCGTCAGCCACGGCTACGGCGATGGGGGTGATGAGGGTGATGGTGCCCACGCTGGTACCCATGGCAACGGAGACAAAGCAGGCCACGATAAAGAGGACCACCACGGCCAGCTTGGCGGGGGCGATGTCCAGCAGGAAGTAGGCCACGGCCTCGGCGCTGGAACGGCCGGTAACGCCAACGAAGCAGCCGGCAGCCAGGAAGATGAGGATCATGGTCATGATGTTCTTGTCACCCACGCCGCGGGCCATCAGCTCCAGCTTCTCATCGAAGGAGGTGCCACGGTTCTGCAGGCAGGCCACCAGTACGGCGGCCAGGAAGGCCACCACGATGGGGATCTGGTAGAAGCCCATTTCAATCTTCAGTACATACTCGTACACGATACCCAGACCCAGATACAGCACCAGAAATACGGCGATGGGCAGCAGGGCGATGGGATTTGCTTTCGGTTTTTGATTCATTTCTCTTTCTCCTTTTCCTTTGTAAAATGGTGAATGGCGAATATTCATGGGACATAGTTCCGTTCCATAAAAGAAAACGGCAGAGCGTGCCTTGCGCACTCTCTGCCGTCAGCGAGCGGATAGCCGGCCTTACAGGGCAGTGCGGGCACGACAACAGCGGGGCATGAGGTACATCATGTCCCAACACATGCACATGCAGTTTGCCCGCAGCACCATAAAAGCGCCTCCTGATGATTTATTACAGTATAGTATAGTAATTCTTAGCGATGATTGCTACTGTCAAAAGTGACAAAATTGATGCAATATCCTTGGGAATGTTACACGATAGGGGGCTGTTGTTTACTACCGGCGCACATGTTGGCCGTTGACAAGCGGGCGCGGATAGACTAAACTGGAAAAGATAAAAACCAATAAAAAACGGTACGGCACCGCCGGCCGATGAGAAAGGAATTACGAGCCATGAAGAAACCCTTCGTGACCCTCGACCAGCTCAACGAACTGGTCAAGCAGTATCCCACTCCCTTCCACCTGTACGACGAGAAGGGCATCCGCGAGAATGCCCGCCGCCTGCACAAGGCTTTTAGCTGGAACCCCGGCTTCCGTGAGCACTTTGCCGTGAAGGCTACCCCCAATCCCCAGATCCTGAAGCTGCTGAAGGAAGAGGGCTGCGGTGTGGACTGCTCCTCCCTGACCGAGCTGATGATGGCCGAGCGCTGCGGCTTCAGTGGCAGCGAGATTATGTTCTCCGCCAACGAGACGCCTGCCGAGGAGTTTGAGATGGCTGCCAAGATGGGCGCTACCATCAATCTGGACGACCTGACCCACGTGGATTTCCTCCACGAGACCATCGGCTACATCCCCAAGAAGATCTCCTGCCGTTTCAATCCCGGCGGTCTGTTCCAGCTGTCGGAGAGCAAAGAGGGCTTTCAGGTTATGGACAACCCCGGCGATGCCAAGTATGGTCTGACCCGTCCTCAGATGACCGAGGCATTCCGTAAGCTCAAGGAACTGGGTGCTGAAGAGTTCGGTATCCACTCCTTCCTGGCTTCCAACACCATCTCCAACGATTACTATCCCACCCTGGCTGCCATCCTCTTCAAGGTGGCTGTGGAGCTGAAGGAGGAGACCGGCGTACATATCACCTTCATCAACCTCTC
Organism: Vescimonas sp.; assembly: GCA_045650885.1. Taxonomy (GTDB): domain Bacteria; phylum Bacillota; class Clostridia; order Oscillospirales; family Oscillospiraceae; genus Vescimonas. Next base: position 40,233 of record JAZRRQ010000002.1, read on the forward strand.
CGGCGGCGTGGGCGTGCCCTACCGTCCCGAGCAGAAGGCCAACGACATCGCCATCATCGGTGAGGGCGTGCGCAAGGCCTATGAGGAGATTCTGGTGCCCGCCGGTATGGGCGATGTATCTATCTGCACCGAGCTGGGTCGCTTTATGCTGGCTCCCTACGGCCATCTGGTGACTCGCGCCATGCATGAAAAGCACACCCACAAGGAGTACATCGGTGTGGACGCCTGCGCTGCCAACCTGATGCGCCCCGCCATTTACGGCGCTTACCATCACATCACCGTCATGGGTAAGGAAGACTGGGCCTGCGACCACAAGTATGACGTGGTGGGCGCTCTGTGCGAGAACTGCGACAAGTTCGCCGTGGACCCCATGATGCCCCGTATCGACAAGGCCGACCTGCTGGTGATCCACGACACCGGTGCCCACGGCCACGCCATGGGCTATCAGTACAACGGCCGCCTGCGCTCTGCCGAGGTGCTGCTGCAGGAGGACGGCTCCTCCCGTCTGATCCGCCGCGCTGAAACCCCCGATGACTATTTTGCCACCTGCATCTGGTAAAAAAATTAGACAAGACCGTCCGACGAAAGTCGGGCGGTCTTTTGTTGTGGCGGGAAGCGGAAAGGAACTTGACGCGGCAATGCAGCGGTGGTAGGATGGAGCAGAAAGAAGAAGGGAGGCGCGGCAGAATGGAGAAAAAAAGAGCCGCAGACCGGTGGGGTGTACCGCCCTACGGTTGGGTCATCATCATTCTCTCAGGCTTGATGGTGTGTCTGGTGCTGGGCCTTTGCAACGCGCCGAAAAGTTTATATGTCCAGCCGGTGACGCAGGCGCTGGGCATCTCCCGCAGTGCCTACTCCATCACCGACAGCTGCCGCTTTGCCGCCACGGCCGTGATGAACCTCTTTTTCGGCGTGCTGGTGGCCCGCTTCGGGCCGCGTAAGCTGATTGCGGCGGGCTTTGCCTGCGCGGTAACGGCACTGGTACTGTTCTCTGTGGCGGAAAATGTGTGGGTGTTCTACGCCGGCGGCGTGCTGCTGGGTCTTGGCATTGCGTGGACGACCACCACCATGGTGGGCTATGTGGTGAACCTCTGGTGCCGTGCGCGCAAGGGCACCATTATGGGCGCTGTGCTGGCCAGCAGCGGTGTGGGTGCCGTCATCGGCACGCAGCTGCTCTCGCCCATCATCAACCGTCAGGGTGATATGTTTGCCTATCGCAGTGCCTACCGGCTGGCAGCAGTGATCTTGCTGGCAGTGGGTGTCGTGGTGGTGGCGCTGTATCGTAATCATCCGGCGGGTGAGACAGCCGTTTCTGTGGAGAAAAAGAAAGCAAAAGATGAGGCTGATCCCCATCTGCTGCGGCGCCTGGAGTTCTGGGCGGCGCTGGCGTGTGTCTTTATCGGCGGCATGGTGCTGCAGGGTATTCAGGGAGTGGCCGTCCCCCATCTGCAGGATGTCGGTATGGATGCCGACTTTGGCGCCACGGTGCTCAGTTTTCAGGCGGTGGTGCTGGTGGCGACCAAATTTTCCACCGGATGGCTTTTTGACAAGCGGGGTTTGCGATTTACCTCCGCTCTTTGTATGACGGCGGCGGTGCTGACAGTGGTTCTGCTGGTGCCGGTGACCGACTCCGTTATCGGCAGGGTGCTGGCGCTGAGCTTTGCGGCGATTTCGGCGGTGGCTTTGCCCATTGAGACGGTGATGCTGCCCATCTACGCACAGGGACTGTTCGGTCAGAAGTCCTATCACAAGGCGCTGGGCATCTTTGTGGCTGCCAAAGACGCAGGCTATGCCGCAGGCGGTCCGGTGATGAATTTGTGCTATGACCTCACCGGCGATTATCGTATGGCCTTCATTGGTGCCGGCGTGCTGATGGCAGCGGCGCTGTTCACCATGGAGTGGATTATCCGCCGCACAGCAAAAGAAGAAAAATAATAAAAAAGGTCCTTATCCTACGGGATAAGGACCTTTTCACTCATTCACAAAACAGTTGGAGGTTCCCCTCTTCGTTGAAGGGAACGGGGTGGAAGTCCTCCGTTAACTCGATGGGCATGACGGCAGCCTTCGCGGCAGCGGGGGAGAGATAGACTTCGTCCAGATACTTGGTGCTGCGGATGATGACCATGCGGATATCCTCCGGATTCACCTGCCCGCACAGTTTGACACAGGCCTGAAAGACCTCCTTGTCATTGGCCAGAATCATGGGAATACGGGTGCTGGAAGGTTCGGTGGAGGTGAGGGTGTTGACGTAGCAGGTCTCCAGATCCACCTGCTCGTACATATGACGGGGCATGAAGTCGGCAAGACCCATGCCGTTGGCGTTGCCCTCGGAGCGATCCGTCACGTTCAACACGCCCAGCTTGATGGTTTCCGGTCCGCCGGAGGCTGCCCGGGTATGGAAACGGCCCACAATGTTGGTGTCCATGCCGGTGCCGCTGATCTCTTTGCCGATCTCACAGACGATCAGCACATCGATGGTGTCCAGCGCGATGCGGGGCATCATCTGCCACGCCCGCTGCAGAAGGTGCGGTTCCTGCTCCAAAATCTCCTCTTTTTTCAAAACATGCAGTTCTGCCAGCTGGCTGTAGCCATTTTCGATGGTGGCTACGCCGCAGAGGATGGGGAGATTCTGGAGACCGATGGTACCCACGGCGGCAATGTTTTCTGCCATATTCTCGTAGCGCAGGAAGTGGGTCATTTCGGCGCCCTTTTGCTTGGCCAGACCGATGGCCAGCATCTTCACAAGGCCGCTTTCGTACTTGCCGCGGAACGAGGTGTGGGGCTTGACGCGGTTGAGCAGAATGATGCCGTCGGCATGGCAGGCATTGCGGTCGACATAGACGGGGAGACCGCGCACGGTCGTGCCGATCTGCTGGACTTCCATGGATGAGACAATGGGGGCGCCGATGGCTTCCTCTGTGATGCCGAAGCGGCGCAGTACTTCAGCCTGTCCTTCGGCAGTGGCACCGCCGTGGCTGCCCATGGAGGGAACAAGGAAGGGCTGGCCGCCCTTGCTGCGGACGAAGGACGCGATGGTTCGTACCATGGATACATATTGGTCGATGCCGCGGCTTCCGCAGGTGATGGCGATACGGTCACCGCTGTGGATAGGGGCGCAATTTTCTTCCAGAGCGCGCAGCAGACAGCCTTCGGCATCCTCCAGTCGCTGGGCACAGAAAAACTGGCGTGCTTTGGCCACCGGGGGGATCGGATAGGGGTGCAGCATTTGACTGACAGTAGACATAGTGTTCTCTCCTGTGGATGAATTTAGCTGTTGCACTTGACAGTTCCTTAAAAGGGAGTATATCTATAGTAAGAAGATTTTGCAAGAGCCGCTTGTCAATGCGGCGAAAGGAGGAGCGGATATGGCCAATATCGCGCTGATACAGTTGGGTTACGAGTCCAATACGTTCATCGAGCGCCGCGCGCTTTTGACGGATCTGGCGCCAGATGGATGGATTGCCGCGAACACGGTGGTGGCGCGCTTTTCCGGCACCCGCACCGGAATCGGCGGCGTGCTGAACGCTGCGGCAGCACGCGGTGCCCGCGTGGTGCCTATGGATCTTCTCAGCCGCAACGGCGCCTTTAATGCCGGCGGCATTGTGGACGGTGCAGTGTGGCGCGAGGCGGTGGAGCATATTTGCGCTCAGCTTGCGGCGTGTGAGGCGGAGTATGACGGTGTCTGTGCTGCCATTCACGGTGCGGCCTGTGCTGATGGTCTGGATGACGCCGATGGGTATTTTCTGCACCGCGTGCGCCAGACGGTGGGGGATAAGCCGGTGGTGGCCTTTATGGATCTTCACGCCGTGATTACCCCGGAGATGCTGGATGCGGCCGATGCTGTCTTTGGTGTGAAGACGTATCCTCACGTGGATTTTTACGAGACGGGATATCTTGCGGCGGATACGCTGCTGAGGACACTGGCCGGAGAGATCAAGCCCTCCGTGGCGTGGGTTCCCCTGCCCATGCTGGTGCCGGAGGCCTTTTCCACCACCTTGTACGGCCCGGCTGCTGAGATTAAGGCGTATCTGGCCGATACAGTGGAGCGCTGTAGGCTGGAGGATGCCGCTTTTTTCCACGGTTTCTCCACGGCGGATACGCCTCACACCTGCGCCTGTGTGGTGGCAGTGGCTGACGGTGCAGCACCGGAAAGGGAAGCCCGTGAGATAGCGCGGCATATCTGGAGTCAGCGCCGCCGATTTGTGCAGCAGGCTTACGATGCGCCCGCTGCGGTGGATGCGGCACTGGCAGCGGTAAAGGATGGTTACGCCGTCATCCATGAGACTTCAGATAATCCCGGCGGCGGCTGTCCCGGTGACGGAACTCATCTGCTCCGTGAGCTGCTGCTGCGCGACCTTGGACGCAGTATTTTCGGCGTGATTTACGATCCGGCGGCGGCACAAGCCTGCCACGAAGCCGGCGTGGGCGCAAAGCTGCGGCTGTCCATAGGCGGTCACAGTGAGCCGATCTTCGGTGCGCCGCTGGAGGTGGAGGCAGAAGTGCTGGGGTTAAGTGACGGCACCTTTGTGTGTGCTTCTCCCATGTATCAGAACCTGACGCTGCGCTACGGCCCCACGGCCCGGGTACGCTGCGGACAGGTGGAAGTGGTGCTGGTTTCCCGGCAGATGCAGAGCTATGATGACCGGCCGCTGCGGATGACCGGCGCGCGGATGGAAGACTATGACATCGTGGCCCTCAAATCCACCAACCATTTCCGTGCCTATTTCAAGGATACGGCAGACGCCATCATCACAGCCGACACACCGGGATTGTTCCCGGCAGACTTGCGAAAGTTGGATCACCGCAAGGTACGCCGCCCTATTTTTCCGCTGGATGAGAATGTGGACTGGAACGGCGAAAGTTAACAGGCAGAGCACCGGGTATGGGATTACCGTGCCCGGTGTTTTTATGCGCCTTCGGCGGGCAAAGAGGGAAACTTTCCCCGGGCGCTGCGGGCAAACTGACCCGGTGTCATGCCGGTGATGCGGCGGAACGAGCGGATAAAGTGGGCGTTGTCGCCAAAACCGGCCGCTTCACCGGCTTGCTGCACGCTGCAGCCACCGGCAAGCAGGGCGCGGGCGTGACGGATGCGGCAATGGATCACGTATTCCATCACGGAAAAGCCGGTGGCCTCTTTGAACCGATGGCACAGGGTGGATTTGCTGAGATAAAACTGAGCTGCCAGTGCGTCCAGTGTCAGTGGCTCGGCAAGATGGGTGCGAATATAGGTGATGACGGCGGCCATGGAGTCCTCATCGCCGGGAGGCAGGGCGGGCGCTGTGGCGGTCCAGAGTCGAGCCACCAGCGCCATCAGACGCACAAAGGCGGCGGTGCGCAGCAGGGTGGCGGACAAATCTTCACCGGGCAGGAGGAGGTCATCAAAGAGGGTGCGGCATAAGGTGAAGTCTTCCGCCTGCAGTCGGGCGCAGCAGCCCTTCTCTGCCAACAGGCGGGGGAGAGAATCCAGTCCCAGCTGCTGCGCCGTTTCCGGTGAAAAGTGCAGCACGCAGCGGGTGTAGTCAGTCTGGCGGCGGGAGAAGCTGCGGTGCAGCATGGCCGCGTCCATGAGGAAAAGACAGCCCTGCTGCAGTGGGTAGGGCTTGCTGTCGATAAAGATACTGCCGCCGTCGGTGAGGGGGAAGAGAATCTCCATATCACTGTGGAAATGGGGCTGGGTCATCTCCCACACTTCGCTACTGCGGCGGTAGGCGTGAAAGGACGGGTTCATAGGGATCACTCCTTTGCTGCCATTGTAACGCAAGTTTGCAAGATGTGCAAGAGATTTGCTATATTGGCCATTGAAGTGGTGGAAATTGCAGAGTATACTGGTGGGGAAGAAACAAAAGGGGGTTGCATAATGGAGAAAGCAAAGATCATTCCCTATTCGCCGCTGTATGAGGCTTATCTGCGGGACGAATCCCGTACGGTGGGTGAAGCTCACAGCATTTCTTTCCCCACCTGCGAAGACGAGGTGCGCGCTGTGCTGCAGGCCTTGCCTGCGGAGGTACCGGTGACGGTGCAGGGTGCGCGGACCGGTCTTGCGGCGGCGGCTGTGCCCCGGGAGGGCCATATTCTCAATCTCAGCCGCATGGATGCAGTAACAGGTCTGCGGCAGGAGGGCGAGCGGTTTTACGTGACGGTGCAGCCCGGTGTGGTGCTGCTGAATCTGCGCAAGATGATCGCCCGGCGGGAGTTTGACACCGCCGGCTGGAGCGACGCGTCTTTGCAGGCACTGACTGCGTTGCAGCAGGCGCCGGAGCAGTTCTTCCCCACCGACCCCACCGAGACAACGGCGGCGCTGGGTGGCATGGCAGCCTGCAACGCATCGGGCGCCAGAAGTTACCGCTACGGCCCTGCGCGCGGCCATATTACGGCGCTGCGCTGTGTGCTGGCCGATGGTCGCACGGTGGCACTGCGCCGCGGGCAGTATCGCGCCGACGGTCTGCACTTCACACTGCCCACGCTGGAAGGCGGCGCGGTGGAAGGTGTTCTGCCGGACTATGTGATGCCCCGGACGAAAAATGCTTCGGGCTACTATGTGGCACCGGATATGGATCTGATCGATCTGTTCATCGGCTCGGACGGTACGTTGGGCGTGATGACGCAGCTGGAGCTGGAGTTGCTGCCTTTGCCGGCGGTGAATTGGGGCGTTACCGTGTTCCTGCCGGATGAAGATGCGGCCTGCCGCTATGCCGAAGCGGTGCGCGATCAGGTGGATTGCGCTGCCGCCATTGAATATTTCAACCCCTACGCATTGGAGATCCTCCGTGCCCAGCGCAAAAAGGGCGGCGTGTTTGCCCGTCTGCCGGATCTGGCGCTGGCGGGCGGCGGCGCGGCAGTGTTTGTGGAGCTGCATTGTGACGGTGAAGCGCAGGCCATGGCGGCGTTGGCGTTGCTGGGACAGCTGAGTGAAGGCTGCGGCGGCAGTGCCGGGTGCAGCTGGGTGGCCCGCACGGAATCGGAGTGTGAGACGCTGCATCATTTCCGTCACGCCGTACCCGAGAGTGTTAACAGCATGATCGATGAACGCAAACGAAACCATCCCGGAATCACCAAGATGGGCAGCGACATGTCCGTACCCAACGGGCGGCTGCTGGAGGTGACGCAGATGTACCGCCGTACATTGGCCGAGGAGGGTTTTGAATACGCATCCTGGGGCCATATCGGAGATAATCACATCCATGTGAACATTCTGCCCCGGGACATGGAAGAGCACGCCCGGGCCAAGGAGCTGTTCCGCCGCTGGGCGGATACCGTTTCCCGCATGGGCGGTGCGGTGTCGGCAGAGCACGGCGTGGGTAAGCTGAAAGCGCCGTTTCTGACCATTATGTACGGTGCGGAGCATATCCGGCAGATGCGGCGGCTCAAAGGCTGCTTTGACCCCGACTTCCGGTTGGGACGGGGCAATCTCTTTGCGGTGGAGGATGAGGCATGAAAACAATCGTTTGTGTCAAACAGGTGCCGGCCTCCAACGAGGTACGGCTGGATCCGAAAACCAACACCATCATCCGTGATGGCGGCGCTGCCGTCATCAATCCCTTTGATGCCCACGCACTGGAAGCGGCGCTGCAGATCAAAGAGCAGCTGGGCGGCGAGGTAACGGTGCTGAGCATGGGTATCCCCGATACAGAGCGGATGCTGCGCGAGTGCATGGCTCGCGGCGCCGACCGGGCGCTGCTGCTGACGGACCGTGCCTTTGCCGGTGCTGATACGCTGGCCACCTCCTACGCCCTGTGCTGCGGCGTTGAGGCGGCGGGTGATTTTGATTTGATTTTGTGCGGCAAGATGGCCGTGGATGGCGATACTGCGCAGATCGGACCGGAGATGGCCCAGCGGCTGGGCATTCCCCACGTGACCGATGTGGAATGGCTGGAAGCGGAGGAAGATGCCGTCACAGTCAGACGGATGTTGGGTGGCAGCACCCAGACACTGCGTGTGCCGCTGCCGGCGGTGCTGACGGTGACGCGGGAGCTGAATGTGCCGCGCCTGCCCTCCATTGCCGGTGTACTGTGTGCCGCAGCGGCGGAAGTGGAGATTTACAACGCCGGCCGCGCAGGGGCAGAAGAAGCGTTATGCGGCCTGAAAGGCTCGCCCACCCAGGTGGTGCAGACGTATCTGCCCCAGAGCACCAGAACGGTGGAGGAGATTACGGGCACGCTGCAGCAGCAGTGTGATCGTCTTGTGGAGATCATCAAAGGAGGTGCGGGCCATGGCGCTGGTCATTGATCGGAACTTGTGCATCGGCTGCGGTGCCTGCGCAGGCGGCTGCGCCGCCGGTGCATTGGAAGTGAAGGGCGGCACAGCGGTGGTGGATGAGAACCGCTGCGTGCTGTGCGGCGTATGTGTGCAGAACTGCCCCGTGGGCGCCATTGACATTGCCCGCGATAGCGCGCATACTTGTGATGTAACGGAATACCGCGATGTTTGGGTTTTTGCAGAGCGGGATGGCGTGCTGCTGGAGGTGGCGCTGGAACTGACCGGTCTTGCCCGCCGTCTGGCAGACAGCCGCGGCGCGCAGGTGGTGGCGCTGCTGCCGTGTGATGATGCAGCCGAGGCAGCGCAGCTCATTGCTGCCGGCGCCGACCGGGTGATCTGCGGCGGACAAGCGGAGCTGGAGGAGCGGTTGGAAGAACCTTACACCCAGTGGGTGGCCGGTTTGGTGAAAGCCAACAAGCCGGAGATCCTGCTCTTTGGCGCTACGCCTTTCGGACGCTCGCTGGCGCCCTGTGTGGCGGCCTGTCTGAAGACGGGACTGACTGCTGACTGCAACATACTGGATATCGACCCGGAGACGGGACTGCTGCGCCAGACGCGGCCTGCTTTCGGCGGCAATTTGATGGCCACCATCGTTACGCCCAATCACCGCCCCCAGATGGCCACCGTAAGACCGGGCGTGATGCCGCTGCCTCAGCCGGACGAAACACGTTGCGGCCAAGTGGAACGCTGCAGCATGGTGCTGGAATCGGGCGTGGTGCAGCTGCTGGAGGAGATGCGGGGCAGCGGCGGCAATGCACTGCAAAAGGCGAAGATCATCGTCTCGGCAGGCCGCGGTATCGGCGCGCGGAAGAACCTGAAGCTGGTGTATGAACTGGCGGAGAAGCTGGGCGGCACGGTGGGCGTGTCCCGCGCACTGGTGGAGATGGGTTGGGCCACGCAGGACCAGCAGATCGGCCAGACCGGCACGGCTGTGTCGCCGGAACTGCTGATTGCCTGCGGTATTTCCGGTGCCATCCAGCATCTGGCAGGTATTGCCGGTGCAAAAAAAGTGATTGCCATCAATACAGACCCCAACGCACCTATTTTCGGCGCGGCAGATTATCAGATCGTGGGCGACGCGGCGGATACGCTGCGCGGTTTGCTGGAACGATTGACTTAACGGGAGGAATGTGGAATGAAACAAAAGCTCTTCATTATGTCTATGGATGCCATGGTCCGCGAAGATGTGGCGTACATGATGACCAAACCCAACTTTGCCCGTATCATGGCCAAGCGTGCCGAGGTGGACAAGGTGTGCACCGTCTATCCCAGCATGACTTATCCGGCTCACACCGCCATCATCACCGGCTGCCGCCCCGGCAAGACCGGCGTATATGTCAACTCCCGCATCAAGCCTTTCAAGGACGGCTATGTCCATTGGCCACTGGAGTCGCGCCATGTGCGGGTGGAGAATTTGTTTGCCGCCGCTAAGCGTGCCGGCTGCTCCACGGCCAGTATCTACTGGCCCATTACCGCCTGCGACGAGAATATCGACCATGTGATCAACGAGTATTTCTTCTACCTGCCCGATGAGGATATGGAGGAGACCTTCCGCCGTCAGGGTTCCAGCGAAGAGGCGCTGGCTGCCGTGCGGGAAAATATGCCCCGTTTCCGCAAGAGCAAGCGCGGCAAGGGCTGCGGTCCCACCGTGGAAAACACGCTGGACGATTTCATCATGGGCTGCACCTGTTCGCTGCTGCGCAGCGTGAAGCCGGACGTGCTGGCACTGCACAACTGCTATCTGGACTCCACCCGTCACTACTACGGCGCGTTTGCCCCCGAGGTCTACGCGGCGCTGGATCAGATGGACGTGTGGTTGGGTGAGGTGCTGCAGGCTATGGAGGATGCCGGCGGCTACGAGGATGGGAATTTCATCATCCTCTCCGACCATGGTCAGATGGACTTTGACCGCTATACCCGACTGAATGTGCTGCTGCAGCGCGGCGGATTCATCGATATTGCCCCCGATGGCAGTGTGTACGACTGGCGCGCTTTCTGTAAGGGCGGCATGTCGGCCCCGGTGTTCCTCTCTGACCCCAACTATGAGCCCTTGCGTCAGCAGGTCTATGAGTATCTGCAGGAGCTGGCGAAGGATCCGCAGTGGGGCATCGAGCAGGTGTTCACCGTGGAAGAGACCAAGGAAATGTACGGCACGTACGGCACCTTCTCCTTCATGGTGGAAGGTGACGGACACACCACCTTCACTGATGACTGGCACGGCGAGCTTTCCGTGCCGGTGGAGGCCATCGAGGGTTACCGCGCCAAGCACGGTTACCGCCCCGAAAAGGGCCCCCAGCCCATCTTCCTGGCGGCCGGTCCGGCCTTCAAGCCCGGTGCAGTAGTGGCCAACGCCCACGTCACCGACGAGGCACCCACCCCCGCCGCTGTGCTGGGTCAGACCCTGCCCGAAGCCGACGGCCGTGTGCTGACTGAATTGCTGAAATAAGGTGAAAATATGAAAAAAAGAATTTTGGTTTAAGTCGGAGGCC
>JAZRRQ010000003.1:0-15986 GCA_045650885.1 Vescimonas sp.
CTGACCGAGGACGAGAGCTTCACGGTGCAGCCGGACTTTCTGCAGACCAACGCCGACTACTACGGTGCCGGTATCTACGCCGCGCCCTTTAACAATTCCACCGTGCGGGACATCAACCAGTGGGTGAAACAAAACACCGACGGTATGATCGACAGCATCCTCAATTCCATCCCGGAAGAGGCGGTGATGTATCTCATCAACACTCTGGCTTTCGAGGCCGAGTGGATGGAGATCTACGAAAAGCATCAGGTGCGCGATGGAACATTCACCTGCGAAGACGGCACCGTGCAGCAGACGGAGCTGATGTACAGCGACGAGAGCTTCTACCTCTCCTGCCACAGCGCCGAGGGCTTTTTGAAGCTCTACAAGGGCAAATACGCCTTTGCTGCCCTGCTGCCCCGGGAGGGCGTGACGGTGTCGGAGTGCCTGGCATCCCTTGACGGCCAGACGCTGCGCACCATGCTCTCTCAGCCCAAAGGCGCCAGCGTGGAGGCCGCCATCCCCAAGTTTGACGCCCAATCCGACCTGGAACTGTCGAAAGTGCTGGCCGCCATGGGTATGAGCGACGCCTTTGACTGGACGCGCGCCGACTTTTCCGCTCTGGGCAGCTCCACGGAAGGCAACATCGTCATCAACCGCGTGCTGCACAAGACATTCCTCTCCGTGGCGGAGAAGGGCACCCGCGCCGGCGCCGTGACGGCGGTGGAGATGCGCGCCGAATCTGCAGCGCCCCCGCAGGAGTTCCACCGGATCATTCTGGACCGACCCTTTATCTGCATGCTGGTGGATACGGAAAACGACATTCCCTTCTTCATCGGCACGGTGATGAGCGTGGGGAAGTAACAATTAACTTCTCTCAACAACAAAAACGCCTTTCCCAAGCGGAAAGGCGTTTTTTCTTATTCTTTTTCGCAAAAGCGGATCATACTCAGCGCCAGCAGCTCCACCAGACGGTCAAAATCCGCCAGCGGCAGCCACTCGTCGCTCTTATGGATGCGACAATCGATGCCCGGTGCGGCCCGGCCCACGGCGATGGCGCCAGGCACAAAATGGGCGTAGCTGCCCGCTACCATCGAGACCACCTGCGGCTCGATGCCACGCACCGTGCGATACAGTTCGCACATCACCTGCACCACCTCGGCGTTGGGATCCACAAAATGAGCGGCGTCCATCTCGCTCTTTTCCACCGTGAAACCGGCCTCGGTGAGGGCGCGGTCGATGACGCGGGCGTAATTTTCCTCGGTGGCCAGCGCGCCGCCGCGGCCGTCAAACTGCAGCGTCACGCCCGTCTCGTCAAGGGTGCAGGTAGTGGCATTGATGCGGCATTTGCCCATCACCGCATCCTCTACCGTCAACCCCAGCGCCGCGCCGTGGGGATCGTTCCACGGGAAGCACCGCGCCAGCCCACGGATGGCACGGGTGGAACCGCACGCGCCAAGGGGCAGATCTGCCAGAAGACCCGTCAGCGCCGTCTGGGCATTGCGGCCCAGCCAGGGCTTACCGATATGGGCACCGCGGCCCTCGGCACGGATGGCAAGACCCTCGGCGGTGTCGGTGAGATGGAAGCGCACCTCCGTCTTTTTCTGCCACACACCGGCGAGCTCCACCACCTGCGCCGCCGTGAGACCCGCCACAACCGCCTCGGCTTCCGCCGGGATGGCGTTGCGGACGCGTCCGCCCTGCAGGTATGTCACCCGGGGCAGCACATCGCTCTTTTCCCATGCGGCGGAAATGGCGGGACGATACTTGGCACACTCGCCGATGACGATGGGATCCACCGCATCGGGGGTGATGACCCAGCGGGGCATGGATGCTTTTTTGAGATAGTGTTTCAAATCGCCGCTGCCGATCTCCTCGGCCGTACCCAGCCACACCCGGGGTGCAAAGGGCAGGTGGGGACACAGCTGGCGCACCGCCGCCATGGCGTAGAGGGCGGCGATGGCAGGGCCTTTATCGTCGGTGACGCCGCGGCCGCGGATGCAGTCGGCCTCCACCGTCAGCGCATAGGGCGGCGTGGACCAGCCCTCACCGGCAGGAACCACATCCAGATGGGCCATGGCGCAGAAGTTCACCTGACCCTCGCCCCAGTCCACCGTCATCACCGCCTCGTCATGGATCTCGGTGACGAAACCCAGCTTGTGGGCGATGGCCTCGGCGCGGCGCAGCGCCTCGCGGCACGGTGCACCGTAGGGCAGGCCGTCTTTTCCCGGCTGCGCCACGCTGGGCACCTCGATCAAAGCGGCAAGGTCGCGCAGCATGGCAGAGCGGTTTTCTTCGATGTACGCTCTCAGCTTTTGGCGCATCTCACTCACCACGCTCACGGTCCAGCTTGCGGTTGCGGAAGTACAGCATAAAGTCGACGCTGACCATCACGAAGTTGAGCACGTAGAAGAACAGCACGTACCACTTCTGGGCAAAGGACGCCATATACACGGGGTTGATGAGCTTGGCGGTGATGCCGGCCACGTAGCCCAGCAGAATCAGGCATACGAACGCAAGGCTCTTGCCCTTGGTGGTGCGGGCCTTCCAGGATTTGATCACGTTCATGGGCCAGGATGCGCCAAAGCACAGCAGCATCACGATCTCCAGCATTTCAGGCATAAGTAAACACTCCTTACAACAGTTTTCCCCTCCATTATAAGACAAATTTCCCATCTGTAAAGGCGGAAAATTCGCAGCCTACCATCACTTGAAAGTGATGGTACTTTCTGCTATCATCATATACAAATGATGCATGGAGGTCGGATATGGAACTGCTGCAGCTGAAAAAATTCTGCCACGCCGCCGAAAGCGGCAACTTCACCGAGACGGCCAGAGCCTTCGGCGTGCCGCCCTCGGACATCTCCCAGAGCGTGCGCCGGCTGGAACGGGAGCTGGGCGCGCCCCTTTTCACCCGCCGGGCCAATGCCGTAACCCTCAACGCCCGGGGCGAAGCCTTTGCCGCTCAGGCACGGCAGGCGCTGGCGCTGCTGGAGGATGCCGCCGCTGCCGCCGCCGACCGGGACGATGGCGGCGAGGTGCATCTGTGCGTCAACACCAACCGCCGCATCGTGATGGAAACGGTGGAGACTTTCCGCCGGCAGTATCCCGATGTCAGCGTAAAGACCACCTTTTTTGCCGACCCCACCGCCCGGGATTTCGACCTGATCATCTCCACCGAAGATGAGCGGCTCCACGGCTACGAAAAGGAAAAGCTGCTGGGCGAGCAGATGGCGGTGGCGGTGGGATGCCACAGTCCCTGGTGCACGTGGGACGGCGCAGATCTCGCCGCCCTGCAGGACACTCCCTTCATCACCATGGGCGATGGCAGCAGCCTGTACCGGCTGACCGATACGCTGTGCCGTCAGGCCGGGTTTGTCCCCCGCATCGCCGTGCAGAGTGACGACCCCTACTATGTGCGCCGCTGTGTGGAGCTAGGTCTGGGCGCGGCGGTGGTGCCCCTCTTCTCCTGGCAGGGTCAGTTCTCCGATCAGGTGCAGCTCCATCCCCTCCCCTGTCAGCGCGACACCTTCCTCTATACCGCGCCGGGGCGCTATCTCCCCCGCTGTGCCCAGCGCTTTGCCCGGGCGCTGGCCGATGCCTGCCGGGATCGCCTGTAAAAATAAGAGTTCTCCCTTTGTGGGAGAACTCTTTTTCGTTTATTCCTCCATCTGCGGCGTGTCCTCGCGGCACTCGTCAGGCTGCTGCACCGTCAGATCCTCCGCGGCTGCGTCGGTGAAGTCCAGCTGCACCACCGCCTGCGTGGCGTTGATGGCGCACTGCACGCCCTTCCCCTTCTGCTCTGCCAGTCCCCGTGCCGTAGCGATGATCTCTGCCACGATGGTGCGGTTCAATCCGCCGCCGCGCCAGTGGAACACCAGATGCTCCTCCCGCTTGCGCAGCGCCTGCTTGACGCGGCTTTCCACCTGCTCCATTTTCGTCAGGGAGATGGCGCGGTAATAAAATCCATCGCCGTCGGTGCAGGCCGGGATGGGCAGCACCAAACGCTCGTGGTCGCGGAAGATGCGCTTGTCGTCCAGATTGCAGTAGTCGTAGCGTTTGACACCTCGCTGCAGGGAGTTATCGAAGGTGGCATCCACATGGTACCACTTGCCGTCCACGCGGATCACGTTCCAGGCGTGGCGGTATTTCACGCCCCGTTCCGGGTTGTCGTGGCTGAGTGCCACGATGCACTCCAGACCCACCGCGTCGCACAGCACCTTCACCGTTTTGGCGATGCCCTCGCACACGCCCACGCCCTGAGTCAGCGCGCCGATGATCTCGTGGGAATAGGACTTTTTCAGCTTGTCGTAGCGGACGTTTTCCAAAATGAAATCGTGGATGGCCAGTTCCTTCTCCCGCTGTCCCTTCCCCGCCAGCGGGCGGGTCAGGCGTGCAATGCGGCTGTCGATGGCCTGGCGGTGTTCGCGGATCTTCTGTTTGTCGAAGAGATATTCCGGAATCAGCTCCACGTGGGTGGCCTGTGGATAAAAGCGGTAGGTGTAGCCCACCACAAACCACAGCATCGGCTCATCCAGCTTCAGCCTCTGGTACACGTCGGCCAGCACCGATGCCTCCAGCCGAGCCACACGGATGGCGGGCGCAAGGGCGTCAAAGGCCTGACGCAGCGTGTCGTACACCGCCTTTTCCTCGCGGCCGAGGCTTTTGTAGTAATAACCTGCCACAGCACCATCCCTCCTTTTCTTCCACCCATTATGGGGAGGATGTGAAGGATTGTCAAGGGCGCACCGCCCAAAGTCCTCCGCGGGCGGATAGGGAATCCGCCCCTACGGTGTCAATTATCAATTCTCCATCACCGCGCCGTACTTTTCAAACAGGGCGGCAAAGCGCTTCTTCTGCGCCGCCGTCATGCGTGCGGTATACTGGCTGGCCAGCACCTGTGCCGCCGCGCCGTCGCCGGATTTGAGATAGTTCTCCATGGCTCGCTCCAGACTGGACGCGGCGGTGGAGCTGAGTGACTCGGCCTTGGGCGCTTTTTCCTCCACCTTGCCGGTGTTGACGCTGGCGCCGCCGGAGGCCTTCTGCTCCTGCGCCGCCTTGTCGGCAAAGTAGCTGAGCATGGTCTTGTAGGCGTTGTAGTCCCGGTCATAGGCCGCATCGTAGCCGCTCTGTGCCGCTTTGAGCTGGGACTGCCAGTTATCGTAGGCCTTCTCCCACGCCTCCTTCTCCGCCTTCTGCTGTGCCTGGGTCAGCGCATAGCGCTGCTCAAGCGCCTCGCCCTGTGCCTGATAGTCCTTGCGGGCGTTCTCCTCCAGCTCCGGCAGGAGTGATGCCAGCTGCTGGAGGTAGCCGTGATAGGCCTGCTGCGCCGCCGTCTGGGCGTAGGTGGAGTCATAGCCGCCGGTGAGGGCTGCACCCTTGCCCAGTGTGTCCTCCATGGCGCGGCGGCCGGCATTCTCATAGATGGCGGCGTAGCTGTGATAGGCCGCGTCCTGATTGGGGTCGTAGGAAAAGCCGGGTCGTGCGGCGATCTGCTCATACAGACGCAGCAGCTCCTCCTCGAAGGAGGACTGATACGCCCCGGGCTGGGCGGCCGCCACGCTGTCGCGCTCGGCCAGTGCCGCGTTCACCTCGTCGGAGGGGCGGTAGCCCTGCTCCAGCGCTGCCAGACGGTCGGAAGTCTCGTCCGACACGCCGGAGAGCACCTGCTTGCCGGTGGTGGGCTCGGTGGAGGCAGCGGGGCTTTTCAGCAGGCTCCCCCACGTCTCGGTGCCGGCGATGCCGTCCACCTGCAGCTTCTTTTTCTTCTGATAATCCTTCACGGCCTTCTGGGTCTGGGCGCCGAATACGCCGTCCACCGCCAGATCGTAGCCGTTTTCGTTGAGTTTTTCCTGCAGCGCCGACACACTGCTGCCGGTGCTGCCATAGCTTACCTGTGCATATGCCATAACGGTTCTCCTTACTTGGTGTATTTCACGGTGATATAGCCGTGGTAGCCGGACAGGTCAATGGTGGTAGATACCCACAGATTGCCGGTGGCGCTGGTGTAGCCCAGATTCTGCACGGCGTAATAGCCGGGGATGGGGATGATGTAGCTTGCGCCCACCGCAAAGCCGTGGATATCGATGACGTTGAGACCGGCGGCAAGGGTGTAGTTCTCCCCCTCGTCGTTGTTGGGCAGCGCACCGTAGTCCACCACCGTGGCGTATACCGCCGCGCCGTTCCACTTCTCGCCGGTGGCGTATTCCACACCCGGCACCATGTCCGGCACCGTGGACTGCGCCAATTGCTGCTGCAGCGCCGACAAGCTCTCGCTCGTCTGGCTCAGCTGCTGCTGTGTCTGGCTCAGCTGCTGCTGTGCCTGAATCAGCTGCTGGGCCGTCTGCTGTTGCTGCTGCTGCAGATCCTGCAGCGCCTGTTGCTGCTGCGCGGCGGCCTGTGCCATGCGCTGCTCCAGCAGCTGCAGCGGCACGGCATCGCTCTGCTCTGCCGGCTGGCCCAGACCTGCCAGACGCTTACCGCCCAGATCCATGTTCCACGCACTCTCCAGCCAGCCGTCGCGCTCGGCGTATTTGCCGAAGGCCGCGCCCTGTCCGCCCTCACGCAGGTGGAAGGTCACCGACTCGGTGGAGATGATGTAGCTGACGGTGCGGCTCTCCCCCAGCGCATCGGCGGCGCTGATCTCCACCTCGTAGCTGGAGGTGGTCGAAAAACCGCTGAGCACCCGGGTTTGACCTGCCGTCAGCGCCGTGTAGCTGCTCCAGCTGCCGCCTACCGAACGGTAGCGCAGCCGCAGCGCCACGCTGTTGCGTCCGCCCACGGAAGAACAGCTGGCCGTCGCCCTCACGGCAATGCAGTTGCCGCTTTCGCTGACCTGACCCTGTGCATCGGCGCGGTAGGCGCGGCACTCGGCCAGAGCAGGCGGAGCATAGTCATATACCGTCAGCGCCGCACCCTCCATGGCAGCCGCTTTGCCGCGGCTGTCCACCACGGCGGCTCGCGGCGTAAAGGTACCGGCCTGAGTCAGAAGCCCGGTGGTGCCGGAAAGGCTGCTGCCGGACACGCCGCCGCAGGCGAAGCTGCAGCTTTCCACCGTGGCGCCCTCCAGCGCCGAGGCGGTGACGGCGTATTGGATGCGGCTCTTGCCTTTCACCGCCACGCCCCAGCTTTGGACGGCGGCGTTGTCGCTGACGGGCGTTGCCGTCAGCGCCGTGATGCGGGGCATCAGCGCCTCGCCTGCGCGCACCGTGAAGGGGTAACTGCGGCTGCCCACCGCTTCTTCTCCGCGCCATGTGGAGATGGTCAGCGTGCCGCTGCCCTCGGCATCGTTGGGGAAGGCGCGGCCCAGCGCCAAAGGCGGCGTCCATGTGGGCGCGCTGCCTGTGCCCCGGGACACGGCGGTGCCGCGCAGCTCGCCGATGGCGTAGTCCACGCTGTAGCTGAGCCCTTCGGCGCAGTCCACCCGCAGCGTACCGCTCTGCCCCAGCGTAAAGACCGGCACCGTCATCTCCGCCGATCGCGGGATTGAGGGCAGCACCGCCGTCTTCTCGGCGTAGATCCAGCGCACGGAGGTATCCACGTCGAAGGACGCCTTCACCGTCACGCTGCGCGTGCCGTCAGCGTTGTGGCTGACGGTATGTACGCCGTCGTAGAGGGTGGTAACGGTGTTGTAGTACACCTTTTTCCTGTCCAGCGACACGATCTCGGCGCCGTCGAGGGTAATGCTGCCCGCCGTGCTGCCGGTCTCGTTATAGGTACCCCAGTCGGTGGTAATGGTCAGCGCGATGCGCAGACGGCTGGTGTTGTCCGCCGGATTGGCGCTGCCGGCCACCGGCGAAAGTTGTAAATGCAATACTGCGCCCATGGCTTACCCTCCAATCCATTTGCAGCTCAAGCCGCCGCTGTCCGTCAGTTCCCAGCGCCCCAGGGTAAGACTGCCCAGGGCGGTGATGTTGTTGATGTACAGGCGGTTGTTGCTGACGTAGGCCACCTCCACCGCGTCCTGCCAGAAGCTGAGCTTGCTGGCGGTATAGGTGGCGCGGAAGTTGTTCTGATCCACCACTTTTACGCCGTCGATCTCGGTGGTGGTCAGGTTCTGACCCACCGCCACGCCGTATACCGGCACGGCGCCGTCGTAATAGACGATGCCGGTGCGGATATAACCCTCCGTCTCCACGCAGTAGTCGCGGAAAGCGGCGCTCACCGTCTCCACATTGGCCTGCAGGTCGGAGAAGAAGTGGTAATACTGGGTGATGGCGGAGGCATCGGCCTCGATGGTGCTGTTGAGCCGCTCCAGATACGTGCCGAAATCGCTGACGGCCACGTAGCTGCCCTGCAGCTCCAACCGTGCCTTGTCCATCTGGGCGTACACCTCTTTGGCGGTGCGCTGGATGAGACTTTTCAGGTTGTTGTACTGCTGGATCAATTCGCCGCGCTGCGCCTCACTGCTGTCGGCAGCGCCGCCCCCAGACACAACAGGCACGCCCTGCGCCGAACCGGGCAGCTGCTCCAGCGCCAGATTCAGCTGCTGGGCCATCTGGAAGAGATAGGCGTACTGCCGCTCCAGCTGCTGCTGTGCCGTACCCTGCGGGGCCGGCGGCATGGGAAAGGTACTCATGTCTCGTCACTTCCCCTCTCGTACACGGCGGACACGGCGTGCAGCGTGCAATCGCCCGTGCCCCGCAAGCGCAGCTGCACCTGCGCGCAGCGGCGGGGGCGCAGGTGCAGCGTCACCGTCTCACTGCCGCCGCGGCCTGTCATGCCGCCCTGTGCCTGCCATGTTCTGCCGCCGTCGTAGCTCAGCGCCGCCTCCACGCGGCTGCCCGAAGCGAGCGTCATGGCCAGCGTCAGGCGCATGGGATATTTGTGCCCGGCACTCTCCAGACCCAGCGGCGCGGTGACGGCCTGCCAGACCACCGTCTGCTCTTCATCGCCGCGGCTGCCGTGGAGCGCCAGCACTTCCCCCTCTTCACTCAGGGCAAAGAGGTCTCCGTCCAGTGCCGCAAACTGGCGCACCGCCAGATCGTCCTGCCGGTACCACAGACGGCGGCGCACATCGTACAAAAGCAGATGCTGCCCGCCGCCAGATGCAGCGCTGAGATAGTACTTCCCTTCCAGCGCGCCGGCTGTGCCGCCGCTCAGCTGCATGTCGCCCAGCGGCGATGAAACAGGCACCGGCAGACTGCCGTCAAAGGCGTATACGCCGCCGCGGCCCAGATAGTACAGCGTACCGTCCACCGCCGCCACGCTTTTACTGCATCCCGGCAGCACGCCGGGACATTCCAGCGTCACCACCTGATGGGCGCCGGAGGCAGAGGGATAGAGCCGCTCGATGCAGTTCTCCTTGCAGAACAATACGCTTCCAAGAAAGCTGACAGCGGCGGTAAAAGGTCCGTCGCTGCCGCGGGAGGCGGCGTAACTGTCGGTGGAGAGTCCGGCGTAGCAGTTCCAGTTGCGAAAATCACCCAGCTTGCTGGCGTAAATCTCGTTGACGGCGCGGCCATTCACCACGCCGTACTTGCAGCCCCACAGCCGGTTGCCGCACTCGGTGACGTAGTCCATCTCCGGTGCGCGGCGGCTGACACTGACGCTGCCGCTGCGGCTGCTGTCGCCTGCCACGGCGCCGCCGATCACCAGCGCATCGCTGCTCACCACACGCAGCACGTGCTGTCCGTCCAGCCCCTCCTGGCCGCAGCCGGTGATGGTCACGCCGTCGCCGGCCGCAAAACCCGTGCCGATACCGGTGGCCTGAATCTTCACGCACACATCGGACACCTGACTCCAGATCTCCTGTCCGTAGCGATGCAGCACCGGCTTGCCGCCGGAGGTATCCAGCCACAGCTCACCCTCACCGGCGTTCTCCGGCGCTTCGGCCGCGGCGGTGTAGGCGCCGTAGAGACTGCCGTCACCGCGGCACAGGGCAAAGGAGATCTGTCCCGTGACGCTCACGCTGTTGTCCAGCGAGCCAAACTGGCTCATGTCCCGCAGGTTGATCCACACCTTGTCCGGAAAGATCACCAGATACGCGCCCATGGACACGAACTGCTTCTCTCCCTGCCGCAGCGTGGGACCCACTGCCAGACCGTTGACATAGAGGGTGTGTCCGTCCACCCAGATGAGACTCTCTCTGGCCGTCATGCCGCCGGGCGCATAGAGCTTCATGACCTTGCCGCGGCGCCGGCGTACCGCCATGGCGGGATAGCTGTCCGGGCACAGGTTCTCCATTTCGGTGAAGCTTCCTGCCGCAGCGCCGCAGCGCCGATCCAGACCGGGAAAGCTGCTGACGCTCACGCGCTGCAGCGCCGGCGCGGAAAGTTTTCGAAAATACATCCGCTCCACCCCTCTTTCAGCACAGCTTCAGCGCCGTGACTTTCCGTGGCTGCGCGCCGCCTCTTGCCAGATAGTCGCGCCAGCTGAGAAACAGTTCGTTCCACGCAGCCATGGCGTTGTTGTAGCGGCTCATCTCGCCGTTGGCGTAGTGGATCTGCGCCTCCACATAGCGGCAGTACAGGCCGTCATATGGCATCTGCGCCGTCAAAACGGTGTCATCCTCCAGCGCCGCCGGGGCAGATGCCCCCGTCTCCAGGGCACAGAATCCCTCGGCCTGCGCCAGCCAGTGCCGCTTTTGTGCGTCGGTGTATCCGTTGGGCAGCGTGCTGTCCACCTGCCCCAGCACCCACAGTGCCGTAATCTGGGACATCAAGTCCCCTCCTTTCTCAATCGGCCATGCGGTCCACGTAGCGTCGTGCCTCCTCGGCCATGCGGCGGTTGTTCTCAAGCACCTCGGCAATGTAGTCCGGTACCTGTACCTCCACGCCCTTCATGATCTGGAAGCTGCGTCCGTTGACCGATACGATCACAAAGTTTTCCTCGTTTTTTCTGCCACGGGGCAGCATGATAGTGGTCATCTTGTCCATGAAAATCTCCTTTCCTCTTCGCCCCCCTTGCCTAAAGGGGGGTGGCGCGCAAGCGCCGGGGGGATATCCCCTCTGGCGCTCACGCCCCCTCCGTCCCACCAACTGTTAATTGTTAACTGTTAACTGTCCTCAGTTGGCCTTGTCGGTGCCGGAATAGCTGGAGCCGCACTCCACGCGCACCATGTACTCGTCGTACAGAATGGCGGCAGCGTGGATACCCTTCCAGCCCACGCTGGAGCGCTGATCCAGAGGATCGGCAGTGCCGGAAGAGCCGCGGGGCTTGACGATGACCTCGGTACCCTCGCTCAGATCCACCACGCCGTAAGCGCCCTTGCCCAGGAACAGGCAGGCGTACACGGCGCAGCCGTCCTTGCCCTCTTTCCAGATCTTGGCCTCGGTGGTCTCCACGAAGCGCACGCCGTGCAGCTCGCCGATCTCGCCGCTGTAGAGCTCGGTGACACCGGCGTACTGATGGGCGGCCAGCCATGCCTCGTCCTGACGCAGGTCGAAGGCCACGCTGGGGTGGATGATGCAGATGTACTTGCCGTCGATCTTGGGGGCGTTCATCTTCTTCAGCTGCGTGGCGGCCTTGGCCACCAGCTCACCGGTGAGCTTGCACTCAGCGGTCAGTGCGCCGCGGCTGGTGACTTCGGTGCCGTCAGCCTTGGGTGCGTAGATCACCTGATTGCCCTGTACGATCTCGTTGCGGGTCACGGTGTCCAGAGTCAGACCCATGTTGGCGCCGTGACGGTCGGTGATCTCCAGCACCACGTCGTCGATGGCGGTCAGATCCAGCATGTCGGACACGGTGGTGTAGTCGCCGTACTGTTCCAGATCCTTGGTGATGTAGCTGACGGAAATGCCGCTGCCGTCGGGGGTCACACCCTCGGTCAGGGGGGTGAGTGCCTTGTCGAAGGCGCCGAACTTACGCCATTCCACCGTCTTGCCGCCGCCCACGGGCAGGCCCTTGGTGGCTGCGAACTGGTTGTGCACCAGCTGAGGCTTGGCGTTCTCCAGCAGCTCCATGCCGTAGTAGGTCTTCATCTCGGCGCTCAGGCCGGAAGTGGTCTGGGTATTGCTGTTACCTGCAAACATCTGCAGATGGAAGTAGTTGTTGAAATTCATAATGTATTCTCCTTTTCAAATCCTTTGTTGTTGTGGAAAAAAAGGACTTTGATCAGCCGCTTGGCAAATCGAAAACAGCACAGTTGTCTTTGGCGCGGCGCAATGATGTCTCCGACGGGTAACTTTCTTTCACCAGCGAAAGAAAGCCACCAAAGAAACGCCGCAAGGAACCGATGGTTCCTTGACCTCCTTGCGCGAGCGGAGTAATGCCAACAGGCATCCCCATCACCGCGCGAACTACTTGTCCATGCTTTCCGTGGTGGAAATGTAGTATCGTCTTCTGCTCCTCTTTTCGCTGCCGCACCGCTCTAAAATGTAGAAGTTGTATCTCCTACATTTTGTACGAGTAAGCGGCTGAGCGGGTTAGGCGAAGCGCCATACTACATTTCAGTTGAATGGCGTAACGCTTATACAGCGCGCGGTAGGGATTGAAAATTTTGACAGAGTAATGCGTGCAAAGGAAGTTTTGAAACCTTGGTTTCAAAGGGCATTTTTGTCCATTTTTTGTTGCTCTTGACAAAAAATGGCCGCCGGAGGCCTTCCCAACACGCCCCCGTCTCCTCAAAACCGGATCTTCTCTCCGTCCAGCACGCGGCGGCGGATGTCTGCCAGCTCGTCACTGGTCAGCTGCCGCGGATCGCTTCGGCTGATGGCGGCGCTGCGCCGACCTGCCTCCTGCACGCGCCTTGCACCGGCCGCGGCTGCGGCGGCGGTGTGCTGTGCCGTGCGCTGTGCGGCGCAGGCCATGGCGCGGCGCAAAATCTCGTCGCGGTGCACCACTTCGTAGGCGGTACGGGGCGGCACACCGGCAGCAATCAGGCGGGCAAAGTCTGCGTTTTCCACCTCGCGCTGCCAGTTGAATTCCGGGTAGACAGAGCGCACCTGTGCCTCGCCGTGCTCCAGCGCGGCAAAGGCGTCTCGCGCCTGCAGCTGCTGCTGTTGCGCCTGATGGCGCAGCGCCTCGTTTTCCCGGCGCAGGCTGCGCAGCCGTCCGTCCAGAATCTTCTGTACCCGCGCGTCAAAGTCATCCTTGTAAGGCCCGCGGATCAGCTGTTCAAAGTCCTGCCGCTCCCCGGCGTCGGGAGCCGTTACGCCCGCATTTTCCGTCTCGACCGCACCGCAGTCCTCTGCAAAGAGCTGTAAATTGATGAATTGGTTCAACATAATGCTCCTTTCCGTGGTAAGTCACGACCTTTTATCTCCATCCCACCCGCCATCCCATGTCCTCACCGTCCCACCGGCAGAACCGGCAGGGACGATGTCTCCACGCGCCGCCAACGGCTCATGGTTCAGGATCCATTACGCCTTTGTCTTCCAGCTGCACGCAGTCGGGGTACTCCCGGGCCAACCACTTCAGACCCAGCGCCAATACCTCCGGCTGCATACCGCAGTCCGGCTGCAGCGTCATGGCCACATAGCCGCTGCGGCTGTGCAAAGCCTCCAGCGCACCGGCTCTCTCCAAAAGCCGCACCTGCACATAAACCAGAATGCTCACCGCCGCGCAGACGATGTCGCTGCCGCAGGCGGCGTATCCGGCGTGGCCTGTCACCACGGCCCGCCGCTTGTCCACCACCGCCCGGATCATCGGGGCTTCACCGCCAGACGGCTGCGGCGGCGGCTGGCCTCCATGCTGTCCTCATCCTTGCGCGCCGCCGCGCCGGCGTATCCTGCCTGTCCGTCACGGAACTGCTGATGCAAAGTGCCCACCAGATCGGTACCCTTCACACCGTCCACCACCGCTGCGATCTCGATGAGCTGAGCGCGCAAACGCTCCACTTCAGCGGCCATGGTGCGGCTTTCGTCAATGGCAGAGACCACCGCATCCTTGTTCTTGAAGTCCATCAGCTCCAGACACCGCAGCGACTGCTCGGCCATATCGGTACGGAAAAAGCCCATCTGATACAGCTGCAGTGCCAGCTGATTGTGCTCCATGGTCTGATAGGGATTCTCCTCCTGGGCATCAATCTCCAGATCGAACTCCGGCACCCGGTAGTGCTCACCAAAGGCGTCGGCTTCCATGCGTCCCTGCAGTCCTGCGTTGTCGTAGCTGACAAATTCGCCGCTCCTGCCCAGCAGACGGAACTGACGGCGCAGGCCGTAGAACTGGCGCACCACCTCCATGACCAGCGTCACCACATCGGCGAAGGGGTCGTAGCCGTCGGCGATCATGTTGCGGCTGAGCTTGCCGCCGGCCTCCTGCAGCGCCGCGATGGCGGTGGCAGCGGTAACGCCGCCGCTGGTGCCGCCGTTGGCCACGTCGCGGTTGCCGGCCGTCTCCTTCATCTCGGCAATCTTATTCTGCAGATACGCCACATACACGCCGTCGAGATTGACCGAGTGGATGGGCGCAATAGAGTCGGCGCCGAGATTGCCGTTGGTGTGGACAAAGGGCTGCGTCCAGTCGGCGTACTCTTCCTCGTTCACCGCGCCGTCAGAGCGGATGAAGAATCGGGGCGTGGCACCGGCCAGCGCGTTTTTCAGCAGTGCCTGATTCAAAAGGTCAATCTGCTGCTGAGGGCTCTTGCACAGGTCCACGTAGCCGTAGCCGCAGGGCGTGCCCTCGGCGGGAAACAGCGGGTCGAACACGAAGGGATACTTGCCGTGATCGTACCAGCCGCGGCAGGCGCAGTCCTCATTTTCCGTGGCGTAAAGCACCGTTTCACCCACGAATTTGCAGTATTGCAGCACCTTTTTGCCGTCTTCATTTGTGGTGTGGTAATACCAGTCCACCACCAGCGTCTTGCCCGAGGTGTCCACCGCATCGTCGTAGAGGTAGCGGCTCACACCCTGGCTGCTGCGGCCCAGCTTGCCCTCCAGCTGGGGATAGGTGCGCAGCAGCTCGTCGTTGTCCACCAGTTCGGTGGAGAAAAAGTGGGGCGAATCCTGAATGTCGGTGACACCCGGCTGCCAGTACAGCTGCAAAAGATCCATGCTGCGGATCTCCACTTCGCCCAGGCCGCCGTCCTTCTCACCGTTCCAGAACACGCCGTACACAGCGCAGCCGGACTTGAGCTTTCGCCACCATGCGTCGGCGTAGACGCGGCGGAAGCGGCTGCGCCGGAGGATCACCGGCAGAATGCGGCTGAGCTTCTCCGCCTCCTGGGCGTCGCCGGGCTCACGGGGCAGCACGGTGGGTTCGGGGTAGCAGTCCATGGCGTCAGCGTGCTTGCTGAGGATGCAGTTCACCAGCCAGCCGCTGGTGGGTCGGGGATCGGCGCTGTTGCCGCCTGTGCCCCGCTTGTCCATCTCCTGCCAGTGGCGCATTTTCCAGAACTGCTCGTTTTCAATGAGTCGCTGTTCCAGCTGCGCCTTGCCGGCGCGGTATTTTTTGAGTGTCTCGGCAGCCTTGCGTACTTCCTCGGCGCCGATGGGCAGACGCACCGCCCTGCAGATCTTCTCGTCCATCAAAGTCCTCCTTTGGCAAAGTCCTCTCACTTATACCCTGCACGCCCCGTTTTTTGGCACGCAAACGTGCAACTTTCCTTTCACTTTTTGAAAAACAGGCGAAATTTTTCTCTCCCGTAGGCCGCGATGTCCCCATCGCCCCACCAAAACCGCCCCTCACTCCTTTTCCCTTCTTGTCCCCGACCCACATTCCGCGGTTTACATAATTTAATTACCGTCAATTAACGCGTCGCACCACGCTTGCGCTCACGCACTCCCTGCCGCAATGCCACCTTGTCCTGTCTTCGACGACCTCTTTTCTTTCCACCAGCGGGTGCCCGACTCGCTGCGCTCGCTGGATGCGCTCCGTCAGCCAAAAACGCATCGCCTGTGGCTCGTGTTTTTGGGACAGAGCGGAAAAAGAGGAAAAGAAACGCCGCAAGGGACCCATGGTCCCTTGACCCCCTTGCACGCATCACTCTGGGCAAAATTGTCAGTTGCTACCACGCGCTGTGTAAGCATTACGCTATTTAATTAAATGTTGTATGGCCGCAGCACCATTCTCGCTCAGCCGCTTACCTCTGCAAAATGTGAGGGATCTTCCCTTCTTCCTGTTCGAGC
>JAZRRQ010000004.1:0-23844 GCA_045650885.1 Vescimonas sp.
AGGGCCCTACTACCTCCACCAAACTGCCGCCCCCGGCCCCTATCGCCCCCTCGCCCAACCGCTGCAGCTGCAGCTTTCTGCCGACGGTTCTTTGTCAGTGGAAGGCCGCCCCATCGACGAAGTATCCCTGCTTCATCGCAGTGGTAAGCCGCTCCTCTTTATCGCCGCCATGGTTGTCTCCCTCCTCCCCATGATCCTGCGCCTGATCTGGCTGCACCACCGCGAAAAATAAATGATAATAATTTTTATTAATGTGGCAATTATCACAGACATACCGCAAATTTTGCAGTATAGTAACCACATCAAAGAAAACTAACACACTTAATCATAAAATTATTCGGAGGAAATCACTATGAAGTTCTATATCTGTGAAGTTTGCGGCAATATCATCACCCACGTTAACGCCAGCGGCGTACCCGTTTTCTGCTGCGGCAAGAAGATGGCCGAGCTGATCCCCGGCACGGTTGACGCTTCCGCCGAGAAGCACGTTCCCGTTTACAGCGTAGAGGGCAATCTGGTTCACGTCAAGGTGGGCAGCGTAGAGCACCCCATGCTGGCCGAGCACTCCATCCAGTGGGTGGCAGTGGAATCCCGTCAGGGTGTCCAGATCAAGTATCTGCAGCCCGGTCAGGCTCCCGAAGCCAGCTTCGCACTGGTGGACGGCGACGAGCTGGTAGCCGTGTACGAATACTGCAACCTCCACGGTCTGTGGAAGGCATAAGGAGCTGCGTATGAAGATCACGCTGAATCCCGATGCCGAAGTAGTCAAGCATATTCGCCAGGGTCTGGAGCGGACCGGCGGTTACTGTCCCTGCCGTCTGGCCAGAACCGAAGAGAACAAGTGCATGTGTCAGGAGTTCCGTGATCAGATCAAGGATCCCAATTACGAAGGTTTCTGCCACTGCCTGCTGTACTACAAAGAGAAGTAAAGGAGTGCCTGTTATGGCTGAAATCAATATTACCAACAACAATTTCGTATCCGAGGTGCTGCACAGCGAGGTTCCCGTTCTGGTGGACTTCTGGGCTCCCTGGTGCGGCCCCTGCCGCATGCTGGCCCCTGCCATCGCGCAAATTGCCGAGGAATACGAAGGCCGGGTCAAAGTGGCCAAGATCAATGTAGACGACGAGCCTCAGCTGGCCGTCCAGTTCGGCGTTGTCAGCATCCCCACCGTGAAGGTCTTCCGCAACGGCGTTTGCACCGCCTCCGTTGTGGGCCTGCGCCCCAAAGAAGAGCTGGAGGCTCTGATCCGATAAGCCAAACATCCGGTATGGCACGCCATACCGGATGTTTTTTGCGCGTTCCTTGTTGAAATTGCACAGAAAGCGGCCGTCATTTTTGGCTGCCCGCTTATATTTGTTTACACAAATGTCTGTCATTATGTGGTATAATGGTTACAATAAGCAAAAGGAGCGCCTTTCATGTTGATCGAAAAACACAGCAGCATCCGGCTGAGAGATCTCTCCCAGCCTCAGCATACTTCGCCGGATCAGGCCGAGTTGGCACAGGGCATGGTGCGACTGAACCATCTGTACCGCAGCGCTTTGAAAATGGCCGTGGCTCAGTTGGAGATCCTGGACGAAGAGTTTGCCACCATGTATGACCATTCCCCCATCCACCACATCGAATACCGCATCAAGACGCTGGAGAGCATCACCGAAAAGCTGCAGCGCCGCGGACTGGAAGTGACCATCGACAACATCTTCGCCCATATTCAGGACGTGGCCGGCGTGCGGGTGATCTGTAACTATCTGGACGATATCTACTACATGCGCCGTCTGTTGACCCGCACCGAGTCTTTCGGCATCCAACGGGAAGCCGACTACATCAAAGAACCCAAGGAAACCGGCTACCGCAGCCTCCATCTTATTCTGGATGTGCCCATCGTCATCTCCGAGGGCACGCTGCATCTGCCGGTAGAAGTGCAGCTGCGCACCATCGCCATGGACATGTGGGCAAGCCTCGAGCACGAGCTGCGCTATAAATCCGACCGCGATTTCTCCGAGCGTGACGCCGCCCGGCTGCGGCTGTGCTCGGAAGCCATCAGCGAGATCGACCGGGAAATGCAGCGCATCTATCAGGGCGAGAAACCGGAGTACGAAGCGTAAGCCACGTTTTGAAGGGCAAAAGGAGCGCCGTCATGGAACCTCTGTTTATCAATCAGTATACCCGCGATGAGGCTGTCACAAAGGAATGCTATAACGCCTACTATTTCTCCCCCTTCTTTTTGGTCATCTATGCCTTTGTCGGTTTTGTTTTCATCTTCAATCTTGTTCTTGTGTTTGTGGCTCGCGCCGCATATGACAGTTTGATTCCCTTGTCGATCGCGATTATCGTTTTCTTCTTCATTCGTCGCCGTCGCATCTCCATTGCCCTCAAGCGGGACAAGGAGCAGTTCGGCCAGCCGCCCACCATCGTCTGCGAAGTCAGCGAGACCGGCATCCGCATCGGTGTCAACGGTCTCTTTTCTCAGGAGGTCCCCTTCCGTGAGATCCGCCATGCTAAGGAAACCAAGCATCTGATTCTGCTGACCTCCCGGGCCCGTTTGCTGTACATTCTCCACAAAGACGGTTTTGTCAAAGGCAGTGTCCCCGAGTTCAACCACTTTCTGTGGGAGAAAAAAGTCCGTTTTAAGTAAGTTTGCGAACATACCAATACCAGAGAACCGTTTTCTGAACAAAAAAGCCGGAGGAAATTTCCTCCGGCTTTCCATTTGCTGCTATTTTACGTTGTTTCAGCCCGTAATCGTACCAAAGGCGCTGACGCCCAGCACACTCAGCAGACCCGTGATGACACCAGCCAGCAACACGCCACCCACGCAGGCCAGCACACTCTTCTTAAAATCCATATCCAGCAGACTGGCCGCTAATGTACCGGTCCAAGCACCGGTACCGGGCAGCGGAATACCCACAAACAGCATCAGCGCCCAGTAGAGACCGCGACCGGCCTTGGCCTGCAGCTTTTCGCCGCCCTTATGGCCTTTTTCCAGAAAGAAGGTAAACATCTTGCCAATCACCGGCTTGTCTGCGCCCCATTCCAACACGCGTCGGGCAAAGAAGAAGATGATCGGCACAGGCAGCATATTGCCCACAATGGCAATGAGGAACGTCAGCCACAGCGGCAGACCGAACATCACGCCGTAGGGAATGGCGCCGCGCAGCTCAATCAGCGGCACCATGGATACCAGAAATACAGTCAGACAATGTTGAATCGTGGTCATAGTTGCTCCTTTTTCTCTCAATCCACCGCGTACTTGCGGGCGAACGCCTCATAGCTGGCAGCATAGTCGGCGCTGCCGGTGCGCACCATATCCAGATAGCCGTGGAGATCCAGGCGCTCGTAGCGCATCTCCAGCACGCAGCCTGCAATGTTGGAACAGTGGTCAGCCACACGTTCCAAATCCGTCAGCAGGTCAGACCAGATGAAACCGGCCTCAATGGAACACTCACCCCGCTGCAGGCGCAGAATGTGATTGCCGCGCAGCTTTTCTTTCAGGTCATCCACCACCTGCTCCAAAGGTTCCACCATCTCCGCGGCAGTCAGATCCTTGCAGGTAAAGGCCCGCATGGCAAGCTCCACCACCTCAGCCACGGCGGCAGTCAGCTGTCGGAGCTCCGCCTGAGCGGCAGGGGTAAAGACAATTTTCTTTTCGCGCAGCTCCTCCCCAGCCTCCAGCAGATTCACCGCATGGTCAGAAATGCGCTCCAGATCACCGATCATATGCAGCAATTCCGAAGCTTCCACCGTATCCTGCTCGCTCAGCGGCAAGGCAGAAAGCTTGACAAGATAGGTGCCCAGAATATCCTCGTAGTGGTCGGCATTGGCTTCTGCCGTCATAATACGCTCAGCGCGTGCCGCATCGTGGTCGGTCAGCTCCTCCAGCGCATCACGCAGCGCACCGGCCGCGATCCCGGCCATGATCTCGGTCACATTGCGGCAGCGCTGCACAGCCAGCGCAGGCGTTGCCATCAGGCGCTCGTCCAGTTCCTCCAGCTTCTCCTCATCCTCCGGATCCGGAATCAGACGGCAAGCCAGCTTCTCCAGCAGCGCGGTCGCCGGCAGCAGCAGTGCAGTGCAGCTCACATTGAAGATGCTGTGCACCATGGCGATGCCCAGCTGGTCAATGCCGCTGTCCAAAAGCGGGATCGACACCAGCGTTTTGACAAGCTGGAATACCGCCAGCAGCAAAGCCGTACCGATGATGTTGAAACTCAGATGCACCACCGCAGCCCGGCGGGCATTGCGGTTGGTTCCCACAGAGGACAGCATCGCCGTCACGCAGGTACCGATATTCTGGCCCATAATAATGGGGATTGCTGCGCCGTACGTCACCTGGCCGGTGGAGGCCAGCGCCTGCAGAATACCAACAGACGCGGAAGAGGACTGGATAATCGCCGTCAGCAGCGCGCCGGCCACCACACCCAGAATAGGATTGGTGAACATCAGCAAAATCTCGCGGAACTGCGGCACATCCCGCAGGCCTGCCACAGCGTCGGACATGGTATCCATACCAAACATCAGCACCGCAAATCCCAGCAGAATCATGCCGGTATCCTTGCGTTTACCGCTCTTGCTGCTCATCATGCAGATCACGCCGATCAGCGCTAGGATGGGTGTAAAGGATGTGGGCTTGAGCAGCTGGACAAACAGATTTCCACTCTCAATACCGGTCAAGCTGAAGATCCAGGCGGTTACTGTGGTTCCCACATTGGCGCCCATGATCACATTGATGGCCTGACGCAGGCTCATCAGTCCCGAGTTGACAAAACCCACCACCATCACCGTGGTAGCGGAAGAAGACTGGATCACCGCCGTCACCACCAGACCGGTCAAAAAACCGGCGGCCTTGCCGGATGTCAGGCGGCCCAGCATGGTTTTCAGCCCTTCGCCGGCGCGGCGTTCCAGAGCGCTGCCCATCTGGTCCATGCCAAAAAGAAACAGGCTTAAACCACCGATCAGCGTCAAAATATCAAAAAGATCCATCGGTCTTTCTCCTTTTCAAAATCATAGCTCTTTTCATTTTGCCCTGTTTCTACACTTTGAAGCAGGACATTTTCTCGCTTCAGATCAGCTGCTGCTCGTTGATCATCAGCTTGAACTGCAGCCCCAGCGCCTCCGCCGCCTTGCGGCACAGCATCATACGGCCCATGAAAATCTCAAAATAATCCATCACGCTGCCGTAGCGGGTATCCACCGACAGCTTCAACTTAATAAGGGTGCGTTCCTCGTTGATCTTCAGCTCCGCCTTCTTCACCGAGTAATTAACCCGGTCATGGATATCGAAGGAACTCTCGTCTTGGTTACGTACGCGGCTGCGGCGCACATCGGACTTGTCCGCCAGAATCAAGGCCGCCGCCATAGGACTCACCGGACGTCCGGTTCCCTCATCATGGTTACCGATGGCAGTGACGATCTCCGCAATCTCCTCTGCCTCCATGCCCAGTTTATCCAGAATGCGGAAAGCCATCACGGCACCGGACTGGGAGTGGTCAACGCGGTTGACCAGATTACCGATGTCATGGAGATAAGCCGCGATCTGTACCAGTTCCAGCATCCGCTCGGAATATCCCATCTTCTCGAGAATGTAGCGGGCGTTGACCGCCACCATGCCCACATGGGCAAAGCTGTGTTCCGTATAACCCAACGCTTTGAGCGACTCATCCGCCTTGCGGATGTAGGTGCTGATGGTATCGTTGTGTCGAATATCTTCAAAAGTAATCATCATTGTGTTCCTTTCCGCGAAGAGTTCCTCTCCGCTGGCTCTATCGTTTCTGCTGTTGTCAGCAGCCTTTTTCTTACTCTGGCAAAAGACAACTTTCACCAATTAACATTTTACCACAAACATTTTTCTTTGCATAGCAAAAAAAGAGAGAGTTCCGAAGAACTCTCTCTTTGGTCCGAGTGTTGAGATTCGAACTCAAGGCCTCTTGAACCCCATTCAAGCGCGATACCAAACTTCGCCACACCCGGATATTCACTTGCCGAACGAATCAGCTTAGTTAGAATAACACATCTTTTTTGAAAATGCAAGTCTTTTTTTCAGATTTTTTCAAATTTCTTATTTTTCTTTTTCTTGACAAATCAGTTTCCTCGTGGTAGTATATTATCTGCGTCTGGATTGAGTATGCTTTTCGCACGGAGAGATGGCTGAGTGGTTGAAAGCACCGGTCTTGAAAACCGGCGATGTGAAAGCATCCGTGGGTTCGAATCCCACTCTCTCCGCCAGACTTTTATATCTCATTCGACCATGCAGAAGTACCCAAGTGGCCGAAGGGGCTCCCCTGCTAAGGGAGTAGGCGGCTTAAAAACCCGCGCGAGGGTTCAAATCCCTCCTTCTGCGCCAAAAAGAGGACACACCTTTGGTGTTGTCCTCTTTTTTTGTTGTGGGATTTGGAGTCCCGGCAGTCTCCTTCATTTCGCCCTTGGGCGAAACGGCAAACAAATCCCCTCCACAAAAAACTATTCTTTTTCTCCTTTTTGTGCTATCCTGTGCTTGAAGATCACATCTATCGGAAAGGAGCGCTTCTTATGAAGAAATTGATTGCTGTTCTTCTTATGCTTTGCCTGCTCAGCGGCTGCGCCGCCCCCACACCGCAGCAGCCGGATAACCCCACAGTCCCCGATCAAGGCCAAACCGGCAGCGATCCATCCAACCTGGAGCAGACTGATCCGCAGCATTCCCCTCTTTATCTGCCCGACTTTACCGCAGACGAAATCATCACATACTTCAACGAGATCTGCCTTGATGCCGAGATCACCAATTCCGGCAACCCCAACCTCCTGCAAAAGTGGACCGTTCCCATTTATTACCGCCTTTACGGCGACTATACCGATCAGGACCTGAGCGTTCTTACATCTTTTGTCGCATGGCTCAATACCATGGAAGGGTTTCCCGGTATGTACGAAGCCCCCAGCGAAATGCTTCCCAACCTGAACATTCATTTTTGCACACCGAACGAAATAGCCGCACTGATGGGTGACTGGACATACGGACTGGACGGCGCGGTCACCTTCTGGTACAACGACAATGCCATTTACGATGCCATCATTTGCTATCGTTCCGACATCGACCAGTCTGTTCGCAACTCCGTGATTCTCGAGGAGATCTACAATGGCCTCGGCCCCGTGCAGGACAGCGACAGCCGCTCCGACAGCATCATCTACTCCGGCTATTCCACACCCCAGAGCTTAACCGCCGTGGACGAACTGCTGCTTCGCCTTCTCTATCAGCCGCAGCTGACCTGTGGCATGACCGTCCAACAGTGCGAGACTGTTATCCGCCAGCTGTATTATTAAAAGGAGGCCCTGCACCATGTCCATCCAAATGCACATGAAATTTGTCTCCTCCGCTCAGAGCGGCCATATGAACTACGCCGTCTATTATCCCGACAACTTTGCCGACCTTCCGCTGCTGATCTATCTCCACGGCGCCGGCGAACGGGGCTGCCACTTCGACCATCTCTACCGCCACGCCATCCCTTTGCTGCTCTCTCAGGGCCACATTTATCCGGCCGTAATTCTGGTTCCCCAGTGCCCTGTGGACGTGGTGTGGGACAACATCGTTTCCGATGTTAAAGCCCTCATTGATGCCGTGGCTGCCGAATTTGCCATCCGCCCCGACCGCATCTGCCTTACCGGCTCCAGTATGGGTGGCTTTGGTACCTGGTCCATGGCGCTGACCTATCCCAACTTCTTCTCCGCCATCGCCCCCATTGCCGGCGGCGGCATGGCATGGCGAGCCAAGCGCCTGGTCACTACGCCGGTCTACGCCTTCCACGGTGCGGAAGATGCTACGGTGGTGCCGGTCTACTCCCAGCTAATGTGCGATGCCGTCACAGCTGCCGGCGGTAACGCCCGGTTGGTTCCGCTCGACGGCATGGGTCATAACGACGGTATCAACTACGCCTACGCCCATACCGACATAATCGACTGGCTGCTGCAGCAGCGGCGCACAGATTTCTCCTCCATCCCCGATGCCTGCAGCGAATATTATTAAATGAAAAAGAGGACGGTTCAACGTCCTCTTTTTTCTTCTTTTTTCCAAAACAAGTAGCGTCTTTTTGTTTTTTGTGCTATCATGACTGCAAGCTAATATAAGGGAGTGACCTTTTATGATCCATCATGCATATGACGACCTGGTTCGCAACTGGCTGGAACAGCACCGCGACGAAATCGTGGAAGACCTGATGAAGCTCATTCGCATCCCCTCTGTCCGCAGCGAAGCTCTTCCCGGTGCGCCTTACGGCGTAGCCTGCCAGCAGGCCATCGAAGCCTCCGAGCAGCTGTTTGCTTCTCTGGGCTTTGCCACCCGTATGGAGGCCGAACGCGGCTACGCTCTGGCTTTCCACGGCAGCGGAGAAAAGTGCATCGGCCTGTTCGGCCACGCCGATGTGGTTCCGCCGGGAGACAGCTGGATCCACACCCAGCCCTTTGATCCCGTGGTAAAAGACGGCATGCTCATCGGCCGCGGCTGCGCCGACGACAAGGCCGGTATCGTGGCTTCCGCCTACATCATGGCTATGGTACGCGACCTCGGTCTGCCGGTAAAAAGCCGCCTGATGGCCTATGCCGGCGCCAACGAGGAAACCGGTATGGCCGATATCCAGTCCTTTGTGGCCCATGAAGAGAATCCCGATATCTGCCTGGTTCCCGACGGTGATTTCCCCTGCAGCCTGGGCGAGAAGAGCAAGTTGGTCATGTGGGCCCAATGCGACACCCCCTTTGCCGCTATCCGTGACTTCCGCGGCGGTCTGAGCACCAACGTGGTGCTGGGCAGTGTGGACGTTACACTGACCGGCAGCGATGCTCTGCGTGCCGAACTGAAGGAAAAGATCGCCTGCAACGACGCTTTCTCGTTGCAGGAGAACGCCGACGGCACGCTGCTGCTCCATGTCAAGGGCGTATCCGGTCACGCCTCCTGGCCCGAGGGAACCGTCAACGCCGGCGCACTGGCTGCCAAACTGCTGGCCGAGTGCAGCGCTCTGCCGGAAAGCGACCGCGCCATCATGGCCACCGTCCGCGACTATGTCACCGACCCCTATGGCATCGGCAGCGGCATCGCTCACGATGATCCCCGTTTCGGCCGGCTGAGCGCCTCCAACGGCCTGATGGAAACAGTGGACGGCAAGTTGCGCCTGAGTATGGATACCCGTTACGGCACCACCTTGCCCTCTGACGAGCTGAAAGAGACGCTCCGCCGTGTCTGGGGCAGCCGTGGATGGAGCCTGCCCACGATGGACAGCCGCGAGGGCTTCCACGTGGACGACAACAGTCCTGTCCCTCCCATGATCCGCGACATTTGCCACGAGATGACCGGTCTGGACCGCCCCCTGTTCCGCATGGCCGGCGGCACCTATTCTCACTTCCTGAAAAACGGTTTCTCTATAGGTGTGCAGACCGGCTGGGCCGGCAGCCAGCCCAAAATGACCTTCCCTGAGGGTCACGGCCACGTCCATCAGCCGGACGAGAGTCTGGACATCGACGGGTTCCTCTTTGCCATCCGTCTGATGGTGCAGATCCTGCTGCAGTGTGACCATCTGCTGCACAGCTGAAAAATCGCCCTGCTTCACAAAAATATCCCGGAGCCATTGCTCCGGGATATTGTTTTAGTTTTCTGCCTTCTTCTCCGGCAGGCAGTAACCATCCTTACCGGCATATTTCACAGTTCCTTGCTCCACCAGGATCCGCACCAGACCCTTGGCATAGGTCTGGGGATCGTCGATGCGCATCATCTTGCGATACCATGCATCACGGACGATGGTTCCGCGGATCAACTTCGCCACACCGTCAACCGTTACAAATTCATTCTTTTCCAGATACTTGACCACCTTTTTCGTGGTAACCTTCATCAGCTTCTGCTGCAGAGATTTCTCCGGGTCTTCACCACGTCTGCGTCCCCACACGAAAGCAAACACCGTAGCTGCCATAAACAGCAAAACGGCTCCCAAAAATTCCTTGCTGATTCCCATATACATTCCTTTCCGCCCTGTACAGGCCGATGATCTGTCGATATACACCAGTATAACGACAAATCCGCCCATTTGCAAACCATTTTTCCTTGACGCGGCTGTATTGGCAACGTATAGTGATACCCAGAGGTGATTTTATGATCCGCAGCGATCTCCATGTCCATACCAGCCGCGATCATGGCCGTCACAGCGCACAGGAAATGGCCGCACAAGCTGCCCGTCAGGGTCTGCAGACGCTGGGTCTTGTGGGCCATGCCGCCATGCAGTTCCCCTGCAGCTACGCCATGACAGCGGAAAACGAATCCGCCTTCGTAGCAGAAACGGAGCAGCTCAAAGATGCCTACGCCCACCGCCTGACCATCTTCCGCGGCATTGAACTGGACTACTATTCTCTGCCGCCTGTCCATCCCTACGATTACCGTCTCGGCTCCGTCCACTATGTCAAATATGACGGCGCCATTCTCTCCGTGGACTCCGATCCGGAGGAATTGTCCCGCGCCGTGCAGCAGCGCTGGGGCGGTGACTGGTTGCCGCTGTGCCGCCTGTATTACGAGACAGTGGCTGACCTGATAAACGCCGCCCAGCCGGATATCATCGCCCACTTCGACCTGGTCACCAAGTTCAACGAAAATGACCGTCTGTTCTCCACCGACGACAGGCGCTACCGCCATGCGGCGCTGGACGCTCTGGACACTCTGCTGGCCGCCGATCCCATTTTTGAGATCAACACCGGCGCCATCTCCCGCGGCTACCGTACCACGCCGTATCCCGCACCATTCATCCTGCGCCATATCCGTCAGCGTGGCGGGCGAATCCTCCTGTCCAGTGACGCCCACGATACCGCACATCTACTGTGCGGTTTTGATGAAGCATCCGCTCTGGCCCACAGCTGTGGCTTCCGCTCTGTCTGGACCCTGTCACCGGATGGTTTCCGGGAAGTTCCCCTGATCAAATAAAAAAACCGCCCCCTCGGGCGGCAAACAGCTATAAAAAAGAGCTAAGCCTTGACTGCCAGTGCTTTTTCAGCAACTCCAGTCAAGGCTTAGCTCTCTGCGTTCTTATTATCTAACATCCTTGGTTAACCTCTCTTTCTACAGATTCAGACGATGCCTTCGCTCTTCCTTCGGTGCTCTTTCCCGAAACACTCCTCATTGTTCTTCTTTTCTTTCCCTAAGCGGGACTTACTTATATGTCGGTGAGCTTTTGCGGCGATCGGCTTTCTCGTCTGTTACGACCCCCTTTTCTTGAGTCTCAGGTTTTTACCTGTACATCGGTATCACCCTTTCTGATTGTAATATAGCACAACGGAACGCCTTTTTCAAGCCGCAATCTTGTACAAAATCACATGCACCTTTTTCGTGCAAAACACAGATTTGTGTTCCAAACGGCCCGTTTGCGTTGACAAGGCGTCTCCCATTTGATATATTGGATGTGTTGGGGTGATCGTCAGATTGCCCCCTTTGTTCTTTTTGCCGGAAAAAACCGTCATTTTTTGGTCACCTTTTTCCACTTTCCCTCTTGCCATTTTGGGGTAAGGCGATATAATGACCTTGAAATGAGGTTCATTTCAAATTCTCACGACCGTACAGGTGATCGCTATGAAACGAAACCAACGGGATCTGACCAGCGGGCCTCTTTTGTCCGCCATTATCACATACACCGTCCCCATCATTCTCACCAGCATCCTGCAGCTTTTATTCAATGCAGCCGATCTGGTGGTGGTGGGGCGTTTTCGCGGCAGTCTGGGTGTGGGCCCCGTAGGCCCCTCCGGCTCGCTGACCACCCTGATCGTGAATTTGTTCATTGGCCTGTCCATCGGCGCCGGCGTGGCAGTGGCCCACGCCATCGGTGCCAGGCAGGAAAAGCAGCTCCAACGTCTGATCCACACCGCCATGTTCGTGGCGCTGACCGGCGGCGTAGCGCTGACCGTCATCGGCGTGTCCTGCTCCGGCCTGTTCCTGCAGCTGATGGACACCCCGGCCGACATTCTGCCTCTGCCCACCACCTATATGCAGATCTATTTCGGCGGCATGACCTTTACCATGATGTACAACTTCTGCGCCGCTATCCTCCGTGCCGCCGGTGACACCAAGAGCCCCCTGCTCTACCTGACCATCGCCGGCGTGCTGAA
This sequence comes from Vescimonas sp., assembly GCA_045650885.1. Taxonomy (GTDB): domain Bacteria; phylum Bacillota; class Clostridia; order Oscillospirales; family Oscillospiraceae; genus Vescimonas. Next base: position 12,098 of record JAZRRQ010000004.1, read on the forward strand.
TGTGGTACTGAACCTGTTCTTCGTGGTGGGTCTGGGTATGAACGTGGAGGGTGTGGCTCTGGCCACTGTCCTCTCTCAGGCCTTGTCCGCTACACTGGTATTCCGGGCACTGATGAGCCGCAGCGACGGCTGCCGCCTGGAACCCCGGCAGATCCGTCCGCATAAGGCCCAGCTTCTGCGCATCCTGCGCATCGGTGTTCCCGCCGGTATCCAGAGTTCCCTGTTCGCCATCTCCAACGTCATCATTCAGTCTTCCGTCAACGCCTTCGGCGACATTGTGGTGGCCGGCAACGCCGCCGCTGCCAATCTGGGCGGTTTTACCAACGCAGTCATCGATGCCTTCAGCCAGACCGCTACCAACTTTACCGGCCAAAATGTTGGTGCCGCCAACCATCAGCGCGTCCGCAAGATTTTCCTGGTCTGCAGCCTGTGCGTTACCGTCGCCGGTCTTCTCGTTGGCGGCGGCCTGTTTCTGGGACGCAACGCGCTGCTGAGCCTGTATATCACCGACTCCCCCGAGGCCATGGCCTACGGCGCACTGCGTATAACGTATATATACCTGCCGATTTTCCTCGGCGGCCTGATGAATGTGACCACCGGCTCGCTGCGCGGTATGGGCGCCTCCATCGCACCTATGCTGATGTCCGTGCTGGGCGTGTGCGGCATCCGCATCGTCTGGATCTTCACCATCTTCCGCGATCCCCGCTTCCACTCGTTGGAAAGTCTCTTTATCTCCTATCCCATTTCTTGGGCCTTTACTTTTCTGGTGGAGCTCCTCGCTTTTGTCATCCTCTACCGCCGTTGGGTCAACCGCACCCAAGTATCCCCCATGCACCCTTGCTAATATATCCGCTAAAAGCCGGCCCAAAGGGTCGGCTTTGCCGTTTTGCCGAAAAACCGTCATTTTTTGGTCAACTTTTTCCTCTTTTCCTCTTGCCATTTTGGGGTAAGGCGATATAATGACCTTGAAATGAAGTTCATTTCAAATTCTCACGATCGTACAGGTGATCGCCATGAAACGAAACCAACGGGATCTGACCAGCGGACCTCTGCTGTCTGGCATTATCACATATACCATCCCCATCATTCTCACCAGCGTCCTGCAGCTTTTATTCAATGCAGCCGATCTGGTGGTGGTGGGGCGTTTTCGCGGCTCACTGGCCGTAGGCGCCGTAGGTGCTACCGGCACGCTGACCAACCTGATCGTCAACCTGTTCGTCGGTCTCTCTGTCGGCGCCGGTGTTTCCGTCGCTCACGCCATTGGCGCCAAGCAGGAAAAGATGCTCCACCGCATTATCCACACAGCTGTTTTTGTGGCCCTGGCAGGCGGTGCGCTGCTGACCATCATCGGCGTTTCCTTGTCCGGTACTTTTCTGCGCCTGATGGACACTCCTGCGGAGATCCTTCCTTTGGCAACCCAGTATATGCAGATCTATTTCTGCGGAATGACCTTCAACCTGATGTATAACTTCTGCGCATCCATTCTCCGCGCAGCCGGTGACACCAAAGGCCCTCTGGTCTACCTCTCTTCCGCCGGCGTGTTGAATGTGGTGCTCAACCTCTTTTTCGTAGTGGTCTGCGGCATGAGCGTGGCCGGTGTCGCGTTGGCCACGATTATCTCTCAGGGTGTCTCCGCCGTGCTGGTATTCCGCGCACTGATGCGCCGCACCGACGGCTGCCGCCTGGATCCCGGCCAGATCCTGCTGCACAAAGCACAGTTCCTGCGCATCCTGCGCATCGGCGTGCCCGCCGGTATCCAGGGTTCTTTGTTTGCCATCTCCAACGTCATCATCCAGTCTTCCATCAACTCCTTCGGTGACATTGCCGTTGCCGGCAGCGCCGCCGCTGCTAATATCGAAGGCTTCGTGTACGTCGCCATGAACGCCTTTTCCCAAACTGCCGTCAATTACACCGGTCAAAACGTTGGTGCCGGGCGGTTTGACCGGGTTCGCAAAGTGTTCTTTCTGTGCACAATCTGTGTCGCTGTTACCGGCGCTGTTGCCGGCGGCTGCATCTATCTTGGTGCCCGCCCTCTGCTGGGTATCTATATCACCGACTCTCCCGAAGCCATTGCCTACGGCATCACCCGCATGAGTTTGGTCGGTCTTCCCTACTTCCTGTGCGGCATGATGGACGCGGCTACCGGTTGCCTGCGCGGTCTGGGCGCTTCCCTGGCGCCGATGATCATTTCGGTGCTTGGCGTGTGCGGCATCCGTCTGGGCTGGATCTTCACCATTTTCCGTGATCCCCGTTTTCATTCGATGCAAAGCCTGTTTATCTCCTATCCAATTTCCTGGGCCTTCACCTTCCTGGCAGAGCTTCTCGCCTTTGTCATCCTCTACCGCCGCCTTGCGAAACGGACACAGGAAAACTCCCTGCAAAAGCTGTAATATAACAAAAGCCAGCCCGATGGGCTTGCTTTTTCGTACCTTGTCCAGATATTCGTTTGCATCTTCCCGCCGGGCTGTTGCGACAGAACTTCGGATCCCCTCCTCGGCAAACCAAAAATCCATCGCGCAAGTGCTCGTATTTTGGGGCGTCGTGGGCCAAACCCGTGAGCCTCTTCCCAACCCAATGAGGCAGCAAAAAAACGGCTCCGCCGATGGCGGGCCGGTTTTTTGGTGCCTCGTCGGGGATTCGAACCCCGGACACCCTGCTTAAAAGGCAGGTGCTCTGCCGACTGAGCTAACGAAGCATATATAAAGGATGTTGCCATCCGTTGTAAACTGGCAGGGATGGCTGGACTCGAACCAGCGGATGAGGGAGTCAAAGTCCCTTGCCTTACCACTTGGCGACACCCCTGTGTGGAGAAAAATGAAGCAGGGATTGGGATCACTCCCAATCCCTGTTCTTCGTGTGGGGTGGGTAATGGGACTCGAACCCACGACACCCGGAACCACAATCCGGTGCTCTAACCAACTGAGCTACACCCACCACATATACATCCGCACGGGAAGTTGCTTTCGATTTTTACGCTCCGGGAAAAAGATGGCACGCCAGAAGGGATTCGAACCCCTGGCCTACTGCTTAGAAGGCAGTTGCTCTATCCAACTGAGCTACTGGCGCATAAAAGAAACAATGGAGCGGGTGACGGGAATCGAACCCGCATCCCCAGCTTGGAAGGCTGGTGCCCTGGCCATTGTGCTACACCCGCATGCGCCCTCCGTTTAAATCGTCAGCTTTGTCATGATAGCATAAGACTACCTATCATGTCAAGAAGAAAATTATTTTCCTTGCAAAGTTTTTTTACTTTTTCATTGCGCAGCATATAAAAGTATGGTATGATACGTTAGCTGGCAAAACAGCCGCCCTATGCAGCGGTATCGAAGTGGTCATAACGGGGCTGACTCGAAATCAGTTTGGAGCAATCCACGTGGGTTCGAATCCCACCCGCTGCGCCATAAAAAGCGTCCGCATTTGTCTTTACGGGCAAGTGCGGACGCTTTCCTTCACGACAAAAGATTCACTACACACTTCTTCGGAGATATCCTATGAATACTTCATCCCAAAATAATAACAGCAGCATCAGCGTGCGCTCTTTTCTCATTTCGCTGCTGGTCATCTTTGTGCTGATGGCAGCCTCCTATGTCCTGACTCTGATCATTCCGGCCGGTATCTATGCCCGCATCACCGACGAGAGCGGCCGCCAGCTCATCGACGTGGCCGGTGGCTTCTCCTATATAGAGGGTGGTCTTCCTTTCTGGAAATGGCTCCTCTCCCCCGTGTTGGTGCTGACCGCTTCCGGCAGCGGCACACTGATTGCCGTCATTGCCTTTTTGCTTGTTATCGGCGGCGTATTCAGCGCTTTGGAACGCTGCGGTTTAATGCGCCACATGCTGGATCGAATGGTGCAGCGTTTTGGAGCCGTCCGCTATCGTCTGATGGCTCTGCTGATCCTCTTCTTCATGGCCATGGGCGCCGCTATCGGCTCTTTTGAAGAGTGTGTCCCCCTGGTCCCCATCGTGGTGGCTCTGTCTGTCCACCTGGGTTGGGACGCTTTTACCGGCGTAGCCATGAGCCTGCTGGCTGTCGGCTGCGGCTTTGCCTCCGGTGTGTGCAATCCCTTTACCGTGGGTGTGGCTCAACAGTTGGCGGGACTTCCCATGTTCTCCGGCGTATGGCTGCGCCTTGTGTCCTTTGTGCTGATCTACCTGCTGTTGCTTCTCTTTATCCGCAGCCACGCCAGGAAAGTGGAGCGCCCGCTGCAGCAGGAAGTTTCCCATGGGCATACTGCCAATCCCCGCGCTGACCGCGGTCTGACGCTCTTCGGCGCCATTCTGGGCATAGGCATTGCCGTGATCCTCTGCTCCGGCTTCATCCCGGCTCTGCAGGATTTCACCATGATCATTGTGGCCGTCACCTTCCTGCTGGCCGGTGTGGTCTCCACTCTGGCCTGCGGCATGAACAGCCGCGTACTGGCCAAAACCTTCTGGCAGGGTGTAGTAAGCATTTTCCCCGCCGTCATTATGATCCTGATGGCTTCCTCCATCAAATATACACTGGAAGAGGCCCGCGTACTGGATACCATTCTCCACGGCGCTGTAGGCATTGCCGAAACGCTGCCGCAGTGGTCTGTCATTCTTTTCATCTACCTCATCGTGCTGGTGATGAACTTCTTTATCCCTTCCGGCTCAGCCAAGGCTTTCATGCTCATGCCCCTGATCGTCCCGCTGGCCCAGATCTTTGATATTTCCACCCAGTTGTGCGTGGTGGCTTTCGCTTTTGGCGACGGCTTTTCCAACGTACTCTACCCCACCAATCCCGCCTTGCTGATCAGCCTGAGTCTGGCAGATGTCAACTACGGCAAGTGGTTCCGCTGGACTTGGAAGTTCCATGCGCTGAACCTGCTGCTGACCTCCGCGCTGCTGCTCTTTGGTTTGGCCGTGGGCTATTAAGCAAAGAATAAAAAGGACCGGTCTTCATCTGCCGGTCCTTTTCTTATTTGTTTTACTGTTAAATTCCCCTGTCTCCAGTGCCGACTGATAGTCTCGCGGCGACAGACCCATAGATGCCTTAAATTTCTTGGAAAAGTACACATAGTCGGTATATCCACACTGCTCAGCAACTTGCGCAAGAGACAGTGTTCCGCCGTGAAATTCCAGCAAAAAGCAGGCATGGCGGATCCGCACATCTGTCAAAAACTCCACCGGCGTTTTCCCGGTAATGTGCTTGAATTGGGCCCGGATATAATCCTCGGCATAGCCACTGCCCCGCAGCACCTGCGCCGTGTTCAAATCGGCATCTGCAAAACGGCTTGTCAACTGATAGCACACCTCGCTGACAGCCCGCCCCATGCTGTCCTCAATCTCCATATGCATCAGCAGAAACTGCACATAGGCGGTGCAAAGCGCATGGATGTATTCATTGTTGCCGAACCGGTTTTCGTATAAAAGCCGCACCAGCCGTTCCCCCTCCTGCCGCTGGTTGTCCCGCAGCAGAACCGGCGCATCAAAAGAAAACGCCTGGGGAAACTCACCTCTGATGTAAAAGCGCTCCAACTCCTCCTCCGACTCAGAGCCGTGACCCACACCGGGCGGCACAATAATAATACTGCCGGCAGACACGGTGTAGTCCTTCTCCCGGGTGTGCATGATGCCTGCACCACCGGCATAGAGGATGATCTCATACTGGTCGTGGGTGTGCAGCGGCGGACTTTGCGCCAGCGTTTTATTGATGACATACTCCACATACATCCCCCCTTGATTTCAGTATAGCAAAAATCTATCTTTTGGACAAGTTCTCTTTCCAAAATTTCCTAATACAGCCTCTTCCCCCGTGCTATATTGAGCATAAGCAGCGCTCTCTAACACAACGAAAGAGGTCGAATCCATGTTTTCCAGACGACAGCTTCTGAATATTGTCATTCCGCTGATCATCAACCAAACTCTGGCGGTTCTCATCGGCATAGAGGACTCTCTCATGGTCTCTTACGCCGGTGAGGCAGCCATTTCCGGCGTGGGTCTGGTGGACTCCATCAACCAACTACTGGTGTATCTGTTCACTTCGCTGGCCTCCGGCGGCAGCGTGATTATTTCCCAGATGCTGGGCACCAATCAGCTTAGCCGGGCCAACAGTGCCTCCAAGCAGCTGGTCTGGATTGTTTTTCTTGCAGGCCTGTTGATGACCGGTGTTTCTCTGGCTTTCCGCATGCCGCTTCTGCGGCTGATCTTCGGCAACATTGAAGCCGATGTCATGGCCAACGCCGGTGCTTACTTCCTCTTCACCGCCATGGCTTTCCCTTTCCTTGCCATCTTCAGTGGCTGCCAGTCGGTCTTTCACGCCATGGGCAACGCCAGCGTCTCCATGGTAGTGTCACTGGTAATGAATGTAGTCAATATTGCCGGCAACGCCCTTTTAATCTTCGGCTTTGAAATGGGCGTGATCGGCGCGGCGCTCTCCACGTTGGTTGCTCGCTTTGTGGGTGCCATGCTGTTGCTGTGTCTGCTACACAACAAAAAGAACCCCCTCTATGTGGAATCGATCCTCCATTTTAAACCCAACTTTTCCACTATCGGCAGCATCTGCCGGATCGGTATCCCCAACGGCTTGGAAAACAGTATGTTCCAGCTGGGTCGCGTCATGACCCAAAGTCTGATTTCCACCTTCGGCACGGCACAGATCGCCGCCAATGCTGCCGCGCTCTCTGTCACTTCGCTGCAGTACATCCCCGGCACCGCTATGGGCGTGGCCATCATTACCATGGTGGGCCGCTGCGTGGGCGCAAGAGAAGAACAGCAGGCTAAGAAATATACCGTCCGTTTGGTGGCTATCACCTACGGTGTGATCATCGCTCTGTCCGCCGTCATATGCCTGTTCCTGCGGCCCATTGTTGCCTCTTACCACCTCTCCACCGAGTCTGCCCAACTGACCTCCCAACTGATTCTCTACCACTGTCTGTGCGTGTGCACCGTCTGGCCCATGGCTTTTACACTGCCCAACACTTTCCGCGCCGCCAGCGATGTGAAGTTTACCATGATTCTGTCCATCTTTTCCATGTGGGCATTCCGTATCGGTCTGAGTTATCTCCTCAGCGCCCTGTTCGATCTGGGTGTTATGTCCGTGTGGTACGCCATGGCTGTGGACTGGACTTTCCGCGCCATCGTGTTCACCATTCACTATCTGCGAGGCTCTTGGCTCAAAAAATACCGGGCCTTCTAAGCACATCAAAAAAACGCGGCACCGCTTTGCGCAGTGCCGCATTTTTTAATTCCGTTTTATCGCTCCGGCCCGTCATTGGCACAGAAAGTCCCGGGCAAACTGTACCGTAGCCGCTACGCCCAGCGGCATGCAATCTTCATCCACATCGAACTTTCCGTTGTGGTGCAGTGCACCGCTGCCCAACGCATCATTCTTCATGCCCAAAAAGGCAAACACGCCCGGCACGATCTGCTGATATCGCCCAAAGGATTCCGAAGCCATCCACGGTTCCTGCCGCACCAGGGCGCCGGGGGCAATTTTTTCCACCGCACGCTCCGCCAGCGCAGCCAGCTGCGAATCGTTGTTCACCGGCGGCATCCAAAATGCCGTGTCCAAAAACTCCCCACAACAACCGTTGGCAAGGCATACACCTTCCACGATTTTCTTCATCTGCCGCTGCATTTTTTCCATCACAGCCTGAGAAAAATAGCGCATGCCGCCGCGGATATCGCAGGTTTCGGGAATGATGTTCCATGTCTCGCCACCTTGTACGCTGGCTACATTTAGTACGCCCGCCTCATAAGGCGACAGCTGCAGCGGCACCACCGTTTGCAGCTTGCAGACAATCTCAGCAGCTGCCACCACAGGGTTCACCGCCTGATCGGGTCTGGAACCATGTCCACCCCGCCCGCTGAGGCGGATATGGAACGATCCGGCACCCGCCATACGAGGGCCGGCCTGCAGCGAAATTGTCCCCGTGGGCATAAAGGACGTCACGTGTACACCCCAGATGGCATCGGCCTCCAGCGTTTCCAGCACCCGGCACACCTGACGATAGCTTGCCCCGTTCTCCTCGCCCGACTCGAACAAAAACCAGATCTTTCCCCGCAGCTCCTCTTTTTTCTCGCTGAGAATCCGCGCCGCAGCCAAAAGCATGGCCGTGTGGGCATCGTGCCCGCAGGCATGGCAGCAGTCTTCGCGCCGGGATACACACGCCTTCCGTCCTGCCAGATTCTCCTCATCCTCCGGCATGGGCAGTCCGTCTATATCCGCCCGCAATACCAATGTTTTGCCTGTTCTCCCCGTATCCAGCAAATAAAAGGCCGACAGCGTGTCTTCTGCATAGCAGGGCACCAGTCCCAGCTTTGCCATCTCCCTTTCGATGTAGGCCGCCGTCTCTTTTTCCTCACCGCCGACCTCCGGCCAGGCGTGGAACTGACGTCTCTCCTGTGTCATCTGCCGGCGAATGTCTTCATGCACGGTGTCAAAAACTCTGCTCATTTGCCGTCACCTCCTGTTTTTTCTCGATTATATCCCCTGCCTCCGCCCCGCGCAAGAGCCTTTCCTCTTTTTTGTTGACGATACGTCTTGCGTGGAGTAGAATAGAAAAAAACGCACGGAGCACGCTGATATGACCGACAAAACGCTGGACAATTTAAGCCGCGAAGAACTGTTGGAGCTGGTGCAAGCCCAGCAGCAACAGATTGATCATCTGCAGCAGCAGTTGGCCTCCTCCCAGACAGCCCCTCTTTCACAGACCGCAGCCGAACTGCGCGGTCTCTTTGAAAACGCCCACCGGGCAGCCGATCGGTATCTGGAAAGTGCCGCCGCTATGCAGGCCCGGCAGGAAGATGAGTCCGCCCGTCAGCTGGCACAAACCGAGGCCCGTTGCCGCGATATGCTGGCTCAGGCTGAGGAAAAGGCCGCCTATTACTGGGACGCCCTGCAGCAAAGAGTAGAGGAATTTCTCTCCTCCCGGGCGGAGCTGACCCAGCCGCAGCCGGGCGAAACCCTTGCTGCCTCCACCGAAGAATGTTTTGGCCCCGACGATTAACCTGTATACAGAACGCAAAAACCGCGCCCGAAGGCGCGGTTTTGTCTTATTCCAATGCGTCGTGGCTCTCAAACATATCGGAAATCGAGCCGTTGCGGTCAAAAGTGGGTTCCGGCTGACTGTTGGCCATCTGCAGTTCCTGCCACTTGGCACGGTCAATCAGCAGCTGCCGGGGCTTGGAGCCTTCGAAGGGACCCACAATGCCGCGCTCCTCCATCTGATCCACCAGACGGGCAGCGCGGGAATAGCCCAGCTTCAGTCGGCGCTGCAGCATGGACACAGAAGCCTGTCCCGTCTCCAGCACCACTTCCACAGCGGCAGGCAGCAGCTCGTCACCATCGTCGCCGGAGGCATTGTCGGCCGCAGCCTGCTTGCCGCCGCCCTTCTCCTCCTTGCGCATGGCTTCCTCGATCTTTTCCATGACCTCGGTGGAGTAGTCGGCCTCGCCGCTGGCCTTCACAAATTCCACCACCCGCTCGATCTCTTCGGGAGTAATGAAGCAGCCCTGCACGCGCTGAGGCTTGCCGGTACCCAGGGGGAAGTACAGCATATCGCCGCGACCCACCAGCTTCTCAGCACCCTGAGTGTCGAGGATGATGCGCGATTCCAGCGAAGATGCCACCGCAAAGGCAATGCGGCTGGGGATATTGGCCTTCATCAGACCCGTGATCACGTCGGAAGACGGACGCTGGGTAGCGATGACCAGATGCATACCGGCAGCGCGACCCATCTGGGCCACACGGCAGATGGATTCTTCCACTTCCTTGGCGGCCACCAGCATCAAATCGGCCAGCTCGTCGATGACCACCACCACGGTGGGCAGTTTCTTCAGTTCCGGATCATTGGCCGCCAGATCGTTGTACTCCGACAGTTTCTTTACGCCCTTTTCGGAGAACAGCTTGTAGCGCTTCATCATCTCAAACACGGCCCGCTGCAGTGCGCCGGCCGCCTTCTTGGGGTCGGTCACTACAGGGATCAGCAGATGGGGAATGCCATTATAGGGAGCCAGCTCCACCATCTTGGGATCCACCATGATGAAGCGCACTTCCTCAGGCGTGGACTTGTAGAGGAGACTGACGATCAGCGAGTTGGTACACACCGACTTACCGGAACCGGTAGTACCGGCAATCAGCACATGGGGCAGTGCCGCGATGTTACCTACGATGTGATTGCCGCCGATGTCCTTGCCCACGGCAAAGGCCACGGAGGATGCATGCTCGGTAAACGCGCGGGACTCAATCACGTCGCGGATGCGTACATTGGATACGGCGCGGTTGGGCACTTCAATGCCCACCACACTAATCTTGTTGGGGATGGGTGCAATGCGCACGCCGCTGGCACCCAGTGCCAGCGCAATGTCGTCGGCCAGATTGGTGATCTTACTGAGCTTGACACCCTGATCCAGAGTAAACTCATAGCGGGTCACACTGGGGCCATGGACCACTTCGCCTGCCTTGGCATCCACGCCAAAGCTGCGCAGTGTCTCGGCCAAACGGCGGGAATTGCCGCGCAGTTCCGCACCCACCTCGGTGTAGTTGCTGTCGGTGTTCTCTTCCAGCAGCGTGATGGGCGGATACTGGTACAGCTCTTCCGGCTCGGCCAGTTCGCCCTCGATGGCCGCTGCCACCTCATCGGCAGCCTGCTGCACTTCCTCGCGGGAGATTTCTTCCACCTTGCTGCGGCGCTTTCTCTTCTCCGCCACAGGTGCGGCTGCCGCCTGTTCCTGCACCGCAGGCTCTTCTCCTCTGAGCACCTGGTCCGGTGTGCGCACTTCGTCACTCTTACTGACGAAAAAGCTCTTTCCCTGTTTGAATGGGACAATGGTGCTCTCTTCTTTCTTCTCCTCCGGCACATCGTCGAGCGCGATATCAATGTTCTTGCGAGGTGCGGCAACTCTTTTCCCGGCGGTAGGCTTGCCCTTTGCCGTGAAAAGCATCTCAAGCTCTTCTTCCTCGTCCCACTGCGCCTGTTCTGCCAACCGTGCTTCCCGGTGCTGACGTACAGCCTGCGCCATCTTCCGGGGCGAGAGATGGAAGGCACCGAAAATACATCCCACCAGAGCCAGAGCAAAAACAATAACAATCACAATCTTCCCGAATCCGGCCAGTAAAGCAGCTGCCAGAATGCCGCTCACAGCACCGCCGCAGGCCATGTGCTGACCGTCACGCCACAGGGTGATCAGCAGTTCAACGCCCAGCGTATAGTTTTCACGGCACAGCAGCGCATGACCCAGCACACCCACGATCACCGGCAGCAGCAGCGTGCATACGGTGCGCAGCACGACAGGCCGATCCCGGTGACGCAGCAGGTTTACGCCGGCAACGGCCAGCACAGGTGCGGCCAGCCAGTAGCCATATCCAAACAGGCCCTTGATCACCGTGGCAAATATCTTCAGGAAAAAGGCATCGGCGCTGAAATAGCTCACCGCCACGCACAGCGCCAGCAGCAGGCACACCACTGCGCCAATCTCCCGGCGATGGGTAGGTGCGCGCTCCGGCACAGGAGCTGTCTCCTGGCGCTTACGACCTGAGGCTTTCTTTTCCGTTGTCACCTTTGTGTTGGTTTTTTTCTTTGAAGAGGCCATATGCTCCTCCTGTCCTTTGTTGTAAAGTATTATTACTTGATAGCGTTCATCACCAGCGTCAGCACGCCCACCGTCCAACAGTAGTAGGCGAAGAATCCGAACTTACTCCCCACCGGATCTTCGATCCTGCGGGGATCCCGCATTTCACTCAAACGGTCAGGCAAAGCCCGCCCGTTTCAAGATTTTGGCTTT
>JAZRRQ010000005.1:0-3852 GCA_045650885.1 Vescimonas sp.
CAAAGGGCATGGGTTCGTCGGCGGCGTGGATGCCGGGGCAGTTGGCGATGGACACCAGCAGCTTGGCGCCGATGGCGCGGACGAAGTCCAGCAGATTCAGCCACTGCTGACGGCTCAGCACATTCTGGAAGCCCTCCGGCACTTTGCCTTCGTACTTGTTGTCAAAATCGTAGTAGGTCTTGTTGGCCCATGTGCCGGACACGCGCACCCAGGCGGTGCCCAGTTCCCGGGCCAGATGAATCAGACGGGAATTGGTGGTGTCGATGGGGTCATACCACTGCTGCAGCTTGCCCATGTCGCGCCAGTCGCGGATGGGGGGGAATTCCTCGGTACCGTCTACCTGTGCCTCGGTATAGGCTTTCCAGAACGTACCGCCGGTGACCTCGGTCATCTCCACATTGTAAGAGACCAGCCGCTCATCGATCTGTCGCAGGGCCACAGCCAGTGCGGGATCCAGCTTTACAAATTTTGCCATATGTATGCTCCTTTATCGTTTATTTTCAGTTTGCTTACAGTTTCACTTCTTCCCGTTTCGGGATGGACGGGGCGGCGCCCTGACGCGTCACGGAGATGGCGGCAGCTTTGGCGGCCAGCGCCATGGCCTGCTGCACCGGCAGTCCTTCCAGCACACCGGAGAGGAAATAACCGGTATAGGTGTCGCCGGCGGCGGTGGTGTCCACCGCGGTCACCGAAAAGGCGCTCTGGCAGAGGGTTTGGGTATCGTCGGCATAGAACGAGCCGCTCTTGCCCATGGTCAGCACAATGGCGGTGCGGGGCAGCCTTTCATGCAGCGCCTTTGCCGCGGCGGCACCGTCGGTGACAGGGCAGCCGAGGATCTGGGCGGCTTCCACCTCGTTGAGCAGCAGCCAGTCCACCAGATGCAGGGGCAGGGACAAAATCGTCTCGTTCATGGGGGAAGGATTCAGGGCGATGCGCAGACCCAGCGCCGCGGCGCGCTCCATGAGATAGCAGAGCTCATTGATCTCGTTTTGCAGCACCAGCACATCGCCGCGCGCAAAGCCGGAGAGCACCGCATCCACCTGCTCACGGGTAATGGCCTGATTAGCGCCGCCGTAGAGGAGGATGCAGTTGTCGCCATCGGGCGTATTCTGGATGATGGCGTTGCCGGTACGCACATCATCGCGCACCGCCACACAGGAAGTATCCACGCCGGCTGCCTGCAATTGGCGCAGCAAAAACAGGCCATCCTCACCCACGGCACCGGCATGATACGTCTCCACACCGGCACGGCTGAGGGCGATGGACTGGTTGAGGCCCTTGCCGCCGCTGAACACCTGCAATCCGCCGGAGAGCAGCGTTTCACCGCGGGAGACAAAGTGGTCCACCTGATAGGTATAGTCGATGTTCAGCGAGCCGAAGCACAATGCTTTCATCTTTCCTTGCTCCTTATGCGTAATAGCCCAGCGTCTCCTGCACGATGTCCCAGAACTTGTCCACATCGATGTCGATGGCCACATCGGCGGTGGCAGGCAGCTGCAGATAGCCGAAATAGTCGCAGTTGGTGCGGCCGTAGGAGGACTCCGAACGGATGTCGATCTGGGCATTCATGGCCTTGACCGTCAGCACCGTGGGGTCGATGAGATAGGCCACCGTGATGGGGTCGTGGAGGGGGCCGCCCTCCCAGCCGAAGATCTCCTTCTGCGTGCGGCAGAAATGGCCCATCAGATCCACGAAGAGTTGAGAGGCCTTATTGCCCACCTTCGCCATCCGCTCCACGATCCGGGGATAGCACAGCGCCTTGCGCGTCACATCCAGACCCACCATGGTGATGGGACGGCCGGAGGTAAAGCAGACGTAGGCCGCGTCGGCATCGGCGAAGATGTTGAACTCGGCAGCAGGGGTCACGTTGCCGTTCTGGTACGAGCCGCCCATCAGCACGATGCGGCGGATCTTCTCCACAATGCGCGGCTCCATGCGCATGGCCATGGCCAGATTGGTCATGGGGCCGGTGGTGACCACGGTGATATCGCCGTCGGAATTAAGCAGCGTGCGGATCATGAAGTCCACGGCGTGATTCTCCTCCACCTTCTTCTCCAGCGGAGGAAACACGGGGCCGTCCAGACCGCTCTCGCCGTGGATATCGCCTGCCACGACCTTTTCGCGGATCATGGGCTGACCGCAGCCGGCGTAGACCGGCACATCAATGCCCAGCCACTGCGTGACATGCAGGGCGTTGCGGGCCGTTTTTTCCAGCGTCTGGTTGCCGGCCACCACGGTGATACCCAAAAGGTCGATGGCAGGGTGCTTGCCGGCCAGCATAATGGCCACCGCATCGTCGTGTCCCGGGTCGCAGTCGAGAATGATCTTGGTCTTTTCCATAGTGGAGTCCTCCCCATTTGTTTCTTTGTTGTCATTATAACGTACAGGCAAACATTGTGCAACCTTGCAATCGGACATGAAAGGGCGTATAATAAGAAAAAATCGCCGCACAGGAGGATGCCATGGAACCGACCGCTATGCAGCAGCACATTGCACGGCATTGCCGCCGCTATCCCCTCCTGCAGTCGGAGGATCTTCTCAAGTTCATCCACCACAGCGCCTTTGGCTGCGGCCATCTCATCGCCGATGCATCGGCAGCGGAGGAGTGGCTGCGGCAGGAGCTGGACTCCTGCGGCGGAGAAGACCACATCGAGTCTTTGCCCGGCGGATTCTGCCGCGTCCATCTGGGCGTTCTCAAGACACTCGGCGTGTCGGCACGGAGCTTCGCGCAGCTCTTTGCCCTGTCGGCCGAAAAGGAAGTCCCCGGCCCGGCAACAGCAGAGGAACTTCTGACTGCGGCGCTGGACATGGCCCGTGACGGGCTGCTCCCCTTCTCCTTTGATGACTTTTCCGCGGCGGCAGAAAAATGGCGCGCCGCAGGCTACAGCGCCCAGCACCACAGCGAGACGTTCCGCCATGCCTACGCACCGGCCTACCGTGTGCTGCACGCCTCCCACGCGGCGCTGCTGCCGCTGCTGTCGGCCATCGACCGGCGTCTTGCCGCGCAGGAGCGCATCGTGGTGGCCATCGAAGGCAGCGCCGGCAGCGGCAAGAGTACGCTGGCCGGGATGCTGCAGCGGATCTACGGCTGCACCGTGCTGCACATGGACGACTTCTTTCTCCGTCCCGAACAGCGCACGCCCCAGCGCTATGCCACACCCGGCGGCAACATCGACCACGAGCGTTTCCTGGAAGAAGTGGTGGCGCCGCTGACGCGGGGCGAGCGCTTCCGCTACCGACCCTTTGACTGCGCCACCTTCACCGTGTCCGACGGCCACGATATTACCCCCGCCGCGCTGACGGTGGTGGAGGGTGCATACAGCATGCATCCGGCGCTGGGCGACTATGCCGACGTGTCGGTTTTCGTGGAGATCGACCAAGATACCCAGCGTGCGCGAATCGAAAAACGCAATTCTCCCGATTTTGCCCGGCGGTTCTTTGACACCTGGATTCCGCTGGAGCAGGCCTATTTTGCCGCGTATGATCCCGCCGCACGGTGCGAGATCCACTTGAAAGCCGATTTTTAAGCCATAGAAAGGCACTTGCCATGACCAACACTGCAATGGAAAAAGTACATATCCACCGCCTGACCTACAGCGCCATCTGTCTGGCTCTGTGTCTGGTGCTGCCCTTTCTGACGGGGCAGATCCCCCAGATCGGCAGCGCATTGTGTCCCATGCACCTGCCGGTGCTGCTGTGCGGCTTCCTGTGCGGCCCGTGGTGGGCTGCCGCCGTGGGCGCCGTGGCGCCGGTGCTGCGCTCGGTGATGACAGGCGGCTATCCGCCCCTGTTCCCCACCGCCATCGCCATGACCTTTGAGCTTGCCACCTATGGTCTGATCTCCGGCCTTCT
>JAZRRQ010000006.1:0-15002 GCA_045650885.1 Vescimonas sp.
TTGGAATCGGGAGTTTTCTTTACTTTTCACTTTCCGGACGGGACACCCGCCAGATGCCGTAGACAATCAGCACCGTGCCCAACAGCGACATGGCAGAAAACGGCTCACGCAGAATCACAACACCACCAAAGGTAGAGAAGAGGGTGATCAGCGAGCTGAACACCGACATTTTTGCCACCGACATACGGGCCGTGGCATAGTTCACCAGCATATTGGCGCTGATGGAACACAGCAGGCACAGTGCCAGCACCGGCAGGATCAGTCGCGGGTTTGTCAGCGGCGCAGCAAGGGCTCGCACATCGCCCTGAACAGACACCAGCGCCGAGATGGTAAATACCACCATGCAGGAAAAGAGCACCATATAGGTACGCTCAAAGGCAGTGAATTCCCGGCTGCTCCAGCGATTGAACAGGCGATAAAACGCAATGGCCACACAGTTAAGCAGCAAAAAAGCCATGCCCAGCGGTGTCACCACACCCAGCGACTTACCCGCGAGCACCATGACGATGACACCGGTCACCGGCAGCAGGCAATAGAACATCTGCCGCCGGGAGGGGTACTCTTTCAGGATCAGTGCCGCCAGGAAGATGGCAAAGATGGGAGCCACCGCCACCATCACGCCGGCAAAGGTGGCATTGGTATGAAGAATGCCATAGCTTTCGGCAAAAAAGCAGACGGGTTCGGCCAACGACAGGCCCAGCAGCGGCAGCAACTTTTTTCCCCTCAAATCCAACTTCTGCCGCCCCAGCATCACCGGCACATTCATCAGCGCAAAGGAGATCAAAAAGCGAAGCGCCAGCATGATCTCCGGCGTGGTCTCCTGCAGCGCCAAACGGGTAAACAGGAAGCTGAAGCCCCAGAAGGCATTGCCTGCAATGGCCGCCAAAATGGGAAGCAGATATCTCTTCTCCATCTCCCGACTCCTTTCGCCCATCATTTCGTCTTGTATTGTATAAAACCCCTTACCGGAAGTCAAGCCCAACCGGCAGCGGGACGAAATTCCGTTGCATCCACGTATTTTTCTGTTATAATATGAGTTTGAAGGTGTTTTTCAACAAATGTTGAACTTCAGTTGAAATTAAATTGATTCTCTCGCGCTACACTACGCATGATAAGAAGGTATGCTATGCCCTCCTGTGCACCGGAGAGAAGGAAAGGTCTGTCAAGCACCATGTTCAAGATCCTAATTGCAGAAGATGACCGTGAACTGCGGCAGCTGTTTGAGCACGTATTGGTAAAGAACGGCTTTCTGGTCACCGGCGTATCCAACGGGCGCGAGGCGCTGCAGGCGCTGGATGAGAGCTACTATGACCTGATCATCTCCGACATCATGATGCCGGAGGTGGATGGATATGCTCTGGCAGAATCTCTGCGTCAGGCCGGCCATCATCTCCCCATTTTGATGATCACCGCCAAAGCCGACTTTGATGACATGCGTCAGGGTTTTCTCTCCGGTACAGATGACTACATGGTCAAGCCGGTCAACGTCAACGAAATGGTGCTGCGGGTGGGCGCTTTGCTGCGCCGCGCCCAGATGATCAACGAGCGGCGGCTTACTCTGGGCGGAACGGTGATGGAGTGCGATTCGCTGACCGTTTTGGTGGACGGCGAGGGCACGATCCTGCCGCAGAAAGAGTTTATGCTTCTGTACAAGATGGCCTCCTTCCCCGGCCGCATTTTTACGCGCCAGCAGCTGATGGATGAGATCTGGGGCTACGATTCCGAAAGTGACACCCACACGGTGGATGTGCACATCGGCCGTCTGCGCGACCGTTTCCGTGACAGCCGCGATTTCCGCATTGTCACCATGCGGGGCGTAGGCTACAAGGTGGTCAAGCTATGAAAAAGCCGAGACGTATCCGCCCGAAAGTCGGCGTACAACCCTACTACATTCTCCTGGCTCTATCCGAAATCATCATCGCAGCGGGCGTGGCGCTGCTGCTCAACTGGTTACTGGAAGACGTGCTGGAATTCCGACTGGCACCATGGCTGTGGGTGCTCGTGTTCAGCGTGGTGCTCAGTGTGGTGCTGGGCTGGATTCTCAGTAAACTGTTCTTTGAGCCCATTGTCCGACTCTCCCGCGCCATGCGCCGGGTGGGCGATGGTGATTTCTCCATCCAACTGGAGACTTTCAGCCGCATCCGGGAGGTCCGCGATACATACGATAACTTCAATCTGATGACGCAGGCGCTGGCCTCCACAGAGATCATCCAGACCGACTTCGTTTCCAACGTATCCCACGAATTCAAAACACCCATCAACGCCATTGAAGGCTATACCACGCTGCTGCAAAACGGAGAGCAAAGCGTTGAACAGACGTTGTATATAGAAAAAATCCTGCTCAATACCCGCCGGCTCAACGAGCTGGTCAGCAACATTCTGCTGCTCAGCCGCGTGGATCACCAGACCATCGGCAGCAACTGCACACGTTACCGTCTGGATGAACAAGTCCGTCAGGCCATCGTACTGCTGGAACCCAAGTGGTCCGAAAAAGAGCTGGACCTGGATGTGGAGCTGGAAACACTGGAGTATACAGGCAACGAGAGTCTGATGCTGCATGTGTGGGTCAATCTGATGGACAACGCCATCAAATTCGATCCTTACGGCGGCATCCTGCGGATACGGCTGTTCCGCCGCGCACAGCAGATCGTCTTCACCGTGGACGACAGTGGTCCCGGTATCCCCGAGGACGCACAAAGCCACATTTTTGATAAGTTCTATCAGGCCGACACCTCCCGCATGGCGGAGGGCAACGGCCTTGGTCTGGCGCTGGTTAAGCGGGTGCTGGATTTGTGCGGCGGTACCGTCAGTACAGAAAATCTGCCCGACGCCGGCTGCCGTTTCACCGTAGTTCTTCCCCTGCATCATACATAAAGTAAACTGTCATAACAGGAGGAATCCCTTATGAGCAACATCAAAATCACCTGCGACTCCACCTGCGATCTGCCGCAGGAACTCTACGCCAAGTACGATGTGGAGGTGATCTCGCTGTCCGTCACGTTGGGCGATGCACTGCACCGCGACGGCGTGGACATTACCGCACCGGAGCTGTTTGATTATGTCAAGGAGACCGGCACGCTGCCCAAGACCTCCGCCATCTCTATGGGCGAGTATCTGGACGTATTCAGCAAGTACGTAGCCGATGGCCGCAAGATCATCCATATCAACCTTTCGTCCAACCTCTCCGCTTCCCACCAGAACGCCGTTTTGGCCGCGCAGGAGCTGGAGGGCGTTTACGTGGTGGACAGCCGCAACCTGTCCAGCGGCAGCGGCCATCTGGTCATCGAAGCCGCAGAAATGGCCGCACAGGGCTTGGACGCCGAGACCATCGTGGCGCGCCTGAACGAAATGAAGGAGCATCTGGATGTCAGCTTCGTGCTGCAGACGCTGGAATATCTGCAGAAGGGCGGACGCTGTTCCAGCGTGGCAGCTCTGGGTGCCCGTGCACTGCAGCTGCGGCCCGAGATCCGCGTGGCCGACGGCGGCATGGGCGTGGGCAAGAAGTATCGCGGCAGCATGGAGAAGTCTGTGCTCGACTATGTCCGCGGCCGTCTGGAAGGCCGGAACGACGTGGACACACACCGCATTTTTGTCACCCACTCTCCCATGGATCAGGCCGTGGTGGACAAGGCCATTGCACTGGTCAAAGAGCTGCACCCCTTTGAAGAGGTCATTGAAACCAACGCCGGCTGCACCATCTGCAGCCACTGCGGTCCCAACTGTCTGGGCGTCCTGTTCTTCAAAAAGTCCTGAATCTGTTGCACAAAAAGCCTTCCTGCCGTCAGGGAGGCTTTTTATTTTGACTGCCCCTCCCTTCCCTCTCTCATGTGCGAATTTTCACGCAAAAAGCGCAAAATCATATGGCATCTTCCCGACGGCTATGATACAATGGATATACTATTATGGGATGAAAGGGGTTCATGGTATGGAGCGTCAGTTCCCCCGACTGGAAATCAATATGTCCCACCTGCGCCAAAACATGGAAGATGTGATCGGCAAGTGCACGCGTCGCGGCATCAATGTCTGTGGTGTGGTCAAGGGCTGCGGTGGTTTACCGGAAGTTGCCACACTGTTTCGCCAGTGCGGCTGCAACGAGATCGGCACAAGCCGCATTGAGGAGGTTATCCGCTGCCGCGAAGCCGGTGTGCCGGGTCCGTATCTGCTGCTGCGTGTTCCCATGATCTCGGAACTGGAAGACATTGTCACCTGGTGCGAGACTTCCCTGCAAAGTGACATTACAGTGCTTGATGCCCTGGAAGCTGCCTGCTGCCGCTTGGACAAGACCCATCGCGTCATTTTGATGGTAGATCTGGGTGACCTGCGGGAGGGATTCTGGAACCGCGACGAGTTTGTCAGCGCCTGTGTTTATGTGGAGAAGAATCTGCCCCATGTCCATCTGGCCGGCATCGGTGTGAATCTGGGTTGCTACGGCTCTATCCAGCCCACTTCCGACAAGATGAACAATCTCCTGACCATCGCCCATCATGTAGAGGCCCGCATCGGCCGGGCGCTGGAAGTCATTTCCGGCGGCGCCAGCAGCTCCTACACACTGGTACATTGGGGCACCATGCCCGAAGGCATCAATCATCTGCGTTTGGGCGAATGCATGCTCAACGCCCGCGATCTTCAGATCGACTGGGGTATCCGTAACATGAATCTTCACACCGACTCTTTCGTGCTCAAGGGCGAAGTGTTGGAGGTGCGCACCAAGCCCTCGTATCCGGTTGGCCAGATTGTCATCGATGCGTTCGGCCGCCGCCCCACATACGTGGATCGCGGTAACCGCAAGCGCTGCGTTCTGGGCTTCGGTCGCGCCGACGTAGGCGATATGGAGCGTCTGCTGCCCCACGACGAAGGTGTAATCGTGTTAGGCGGCTCTTCGGACCATTGCATCCTGGACATTGAGAATTGCCCCCGCAACCTCAAGCCCGGCGACATTATGGAGTTTTCTCTTTCTTACAGCAATATGCTGTATGCCACATCCCGCAAGGACGTGCCGCTGAAGTTCATCGGCGACTAATACATATTCTCTGGAGGATTTTTTATGGGTGATATCGGTCTGCTGCTCTATTACGCCATCGTAGCGCTGTTTGCCTTTTTTGTGACAGCTCCCTGCGTGTTGAACGCTGTTTCTCTGTTCGGCGTGCAGAAGCGCTTTGCCAAGGCAATGATCGAAGAGGGAATCATTTCCGAGGAAGCCGTGAAGAAACTGCATCCCAAAAAGCAGATCGCCGGCGTGGTGATCTCGGCGCTGGTACTGGGTTCTCTGCTGTGGTTCTGCTATCGGCTGCAGCCCTGGGGATTTGCCGTTGGCATTGTGCCTTTGATGGTGGGACTTTGGAAGTATCGCAAGGTGCTGGAATATAACAGCCTGACAGTCAAGCGCTTCCGCAACAGTTACCAGAACGATCTGGATGCCAAGAAGTTTAACAAGTACGTAGAGAAGAATTTCTAAAGTAGACAAGAAGGCCGCACAGCAAGCAGCTGCGCGGCCTTCTCTTTTTGCCAAATACATTCCAGACGGGGCGTCGCAAGCGCCGCTTTCTGTCAGTTCCTTTTCGCTTTGGGGCTGTCGACAAAAAAGATGCGCCGCATCAGCGGCGCATCTTTTATTCTTTTGCTATGTAAGCTGCTGTAACTTACTTGAGCAGAGACTTGTTGGCCTCAGCCATTTCAGCAAACATACCGGCGTTCTTCTTGGCAACGATACCCTTGATAACCAGCAGGACAGCGATCATCAGAGCCACTTCGATGGCCAGGCAGACGTACCAGATCTTGATGAAGGGAGCCATCAGGAAGCCCACCAGGGAGACAGCCACGACGGTCAGGACATAGGGCAGCTGAGTGGTCACGTGGTTCAGGTGGAAGCAGTGAGCACCGGCGGAAGCCATGATGGTGGTGTCGGAGATGGGGGAGCAGTGGTCGCCCCAGACGGCCCCGGCGCAGACAGCGGCCAGGCCGATGACGCACAGAGTAGGATCAGCATCATAGGGGAAGACCTGGACAGCGATGGGAGCCAGGATGCCGGTGGTGCCCCAAGAGGTACCGGTGGCGAAAGCGATGACGCAGGCGATCAGGAAGACGACGGTGGGCAGGAAGTTTCTCAGGCCCTCAGCGTCAGCCAGCAGGTTCTCAACGAACACGCCGGAACCCAGACCGGACTTGGTCAGGGTGCCCAGAGTCCAGGCGAAGCACAGGATCAGGATGGGGGCGATCATCTGGATGAAGCCGGCGGGAACGGATTCCATGGACTTCTCGAAGCTGATAGCGCCGCGCAGCCAGAACCACAGGAAGGTGAAGACCAGGGCGATCATGGAGCCGATGCACAGACCCAGGGAGGCGTCGCAGTTAGCGAAAGCATCCAGGAAGGTCTCGCCATCGAAGAAGCCGCCGGTCCAGATCAGAGCGATGATGCAGGTGGCGATCAGGACGATCACGGGAGCCAGCAGATCCAGGACGGAGGACTTGGCAGTGCCTTCCTCATAATCGTCAGCACCGGCGAAGGGACGCTCCTCGGTGGTGAACAGGTCGCCCTTGACCTGAGCGTTGTACTCATGCTTCAGCATGGGGCCGTAGTCCAGGTTCAGCAGAGCCATGGTAGCAACCATGACCAGGGTCAGCAGGCAGTAGTAGTTATAGGGGATCTGGGAGATGAACAGCTGGATGCCGGACACACCCTCAGCCTCAACATAGCCGGCAACAGCAGCGGCCCAGGAGGAGACGGGAGCGATCATGCAGACGGGAGCGGCAGTGGCGTCGATGACGTAAGCCAGCTTGGCGCGGGAGATGTGATGGGACTCGGTGACGGGACGCATCACGGAACCGACGGTCAGGCAGTTGAAGTAGTCATCGATGAAGATCAGGATGCCCAGAGCCATGGTCAGCAGCTGAGCGCTGGCGCGGGACTTAACAGACTTGGAAGCCCAACGACCGAAAGCAGCGGAGCCGCCGCCCTTGTTCATCAGGCCAACCATGATGCCCAGCATAACCAGGAAGATCAGGATACCGATGTTCCAGCTGTCGCCGACGTTGCCGATCAGACCGTAGTCGCCGCCAACCAGGGTCACAACGGTGTTCCAGGGATGGAAGTTGGCAACCAGCAGAGCGCCGGTCAGGCAGCCCAGGAACAGGGAAGAATAAACTTCCTTGCTGATCAGGGCCAGGCCGATAGCAACGATGGGGGGCAGCAGGGACCAGAAAGTACCAGCAACGGGGCTGGTGTAGCCCTCCAGAACCTCACCGCCCTTAGTGGTGAAGCCCAGGAAAGCCAGCAGGGCGACGATGATAGCCAGAGCTACCAGATACGCCACGCGAGTGCTTTTCTTACTCATGAGTGATTTACCTCCTCAAAAAATGGTATTTTCATTATACTGTTTTTCGTTTGAATCGTCAAGAATTTAGTGATTGCCCCTATAGTGATTTTAGACAAGGTAAACCCCATTTCTCTGTGTCTTTTTACCAAAAAACCGCCGCTTGATAAAATTTTCTTGCAAAGAAATTTTATTTCTTATTTCTCTTGTCGCTATATTTACGGACTGCGCCGCCAAAATAGAAAAGAGGCAGCCAAGCTGCCTCTTTAAAATCAATCTCCTTCGCACATCCGATATCCCACACCCACTTCGGTGAAGATATATTGCGGCTGACCGGGATTGGCCTCGATTTTACGACGGATATTGGCCATGTTCACTCGCAGAATCTGGTTGTCGGTGCGTGCCTTGGGACCCCACAGTTCCCGGATGATATAATCATAGGTCAACACTTTACCGGCATACTTGCCCAGAAGTGCCACGATCTTATACTCGTTGACTGTCAGTTTGGCGTTCTCACCGCGCATCAGTACCTGATGTTTGTCGTAGTCAATGGTCAAGTCACCGGCGACAAATTTACCGGTGCGGGCGATCTGTCCGCTGGGCACAGTAGTGCGGGTGTGGCGAATAGCCGTACGAATACGGGCCAACAGTTCCGATGTGCCGAAAGGCTTTACCAGATAGTCATCGGCACCACAGTCCAGCGCTAATACTTTGTCATTTTCGTGCTGGCGGGCAGAAACTACTACTACCGGCAGATTAGACCACTTGCGCACCGATTTGAGCACCTCCATGCCGTCCATATCCGGCAAGCCCAGATCCAGCACAATTAAGTCCGGGCAGTGGGACGAAATCATGGCCAATGCCTCTTCACCGCTGCGCACAACAATGGTATCGTACCCGTTGGCTGTCAAAATGGCAGACATAAAATTGCTGATACTCTGCTCATCTTCCACCACCAGGATCTTTTCTCTAATCTTCATGTGGTTCCTCCTTCATCGGCAACTCCAGGCAAAAGCTGGCGCCACCGGCCTCCGTATTCCTTGCACTAATTCGCCCTCCGTGTGCCAGCATCACTGTGCGGCATACCGACAGCCCGATTCCCATATTACGTTTGATATCACCGCGCAGATCACTTTGCCCCATCCCATCAAGTATAGACGGCAGTTTCTCCGGCGGAATACCGTTTCCATCATCGCAAACCGTAATAAGCGCCCAGTCCTCGTCTTTTCGCTCCAGCGAAACAGTCACACAAGTCACTTTTCCTCCGTGCAGCGCCGCATTTTCCAAAAGATTGGTCAGCACCTGCTGGATCAGCAGCGGCTCCATCGGCACCATCAGGATCTCTTCCGGAAGGCGGACATTTACCCGAATATGCGGATAGCGTTTGGCAAACTTTGCAACTGCCCCTTCCACGACCTCCTCTGCCGCCTCCATCGACTTACACAATCTTGTGTTCTCCGGTCCCAAGCGGGTAATGGACAGCAGATTTTCCACCACGCGAATCAGCCACAGGGCATCTTCGTTGGCATCCTTCAGCAGATCTCTGCGCTGCTGCGGTGTGAGTCGCTCGGATTCCTCCAGCAGCACATTGGTGGCACCGACAATGCCGGTCAGCGGCGTGCGGATATCGTGAGACACCGCCCGCAGCAAATTGGCGTAAATCTTCTGACGCTCTGCCTCGCGGGCTGCAGATGCCGCCTTGCGAGCGCGGGAGGTGATCATGCCGGTGGCGATGGAGATGAACATCATGACAATAAACGTCAGCGGAAAGCCGGTGATCACAAAGCTGACCTTCCAATAGGGTGCCGTGAAAGCATAGTCTACCGCCAGCACGCTGAGCACTGCCGACAGCACACCAAAGAAGTATCCGTCCGTCATAAAGGCAGTGAGGAACACTTCCAGCAGGAAAATAACCGCCACATAACTGGTATCGTTGTTGGGATCCATCTCTCGCAGCACCAGACACAGCACGGAAGAGATCACAAACAACGCCGCAAACACAACACAATCCCGCAGAGTAAAGGTCAGCTTTTCTGTGATATATCTGCGTTTGATCCATCTCTCGGGCCACGGAATTCTCCACTTTTCCATCACCGCTCCTCCCCTCACTCTGTCGTTATGACAATTATAACATAAACTCTCGTTAAGAACACATTAAAATGCGTCAGTTGTCGATTTTTCCCGGCTTGACAGCTGCGCGCCGCCGTGCTATCTTTACTTATAGAAAAGAATACCGATGCAGAGAATTTGAGTCATGCAAAAATGAGCGCGGCTGCGGCCGGGCTTATTTGTGCATGATTTTTTTGTTTTGGAAGGAGAGAATTGTCATGTATGATGCCATTATCATCGGCGGCGGCGTGATCGGCTGCGCCATCGCCCGGGAGCTGAGCCGCTTCCGCCTGAATATCTGCCTGCTGGAGCGGGAGGAGGATGTCTGCACCGGCACCTCCAAGGCCAACAGCGCTATCGTCCACGCAGGTTTCGATGCCGAGCCGGGTTCCTATAAGGCACTGTTCAACGTCCGGGGCAACCAGATGATGGAACAGCTGTGCCGCGATCTGGATATCCCCTATCGCCGCTGCGGCTCTCTGGTACTCAGCTTTGATGCCGCAGACCGTCCCAAACTGGAAGCGCTGCTGCAGCGTGGCCGCAAAAACGGTGTGGAGGGCCTGGAAATTGTGGAGGGTGAGGCCCTGCACGCCATGGAGCCCCATCTGTCCGCCAACGCCGTGGCTGCCCTGCACGCTCCCACCGGCGGCATCATCTGTCCCTTTACCTTGACCTACGCACTGGCGGAAAACGCCGCCGCCAACGGCGTGCAGTTCCGTTTTGACACCTGCGTGGAGCGCATCGAGCCTGTCGAGGGCGGGTTTTCTATCCACACCAACAACGGCACCTTCCACACCCGCACGGTAATCAACGCCGCCGGTGTCTATGCCGACGATCTGCACAATCAGGTCTGCGACAATAAGCTGCATATTGTCGCCCGCCGCGGCGAATACTGCCTGATGGACAAAACCGAAGGCAATCTGGTCACGCGCACCATCTTCCAGCTGCCCAGCGCCATGGGTAAGGGCGTGCTGGTGACCCCCACCGTCCACGGCAATCTGCTGGTGGGCCCCACCGCCGCCGATCAGGAAGGCCGCGAGGATACTGCAACCACCGCCGAAGGTCTGGCACAGGCCACCTCTCTGGCCGCTTTGAGTGTCGCGCGCCTGCCCATGAACCGGGTCATCACCGCTTTTGCCGGTCTGCGCGCCCATATTGCACAGGGCGCCACCGACTTCGTAATAGGCGAGAGCGCCGACGGCTTCTTTGATGCCGCCGGCATCGAGTCTCCCGGCCTGACCTCCGCACCCGCCATCGGCCTGCATCTTGCCCAGCTGGTGGCTGCAAAACTGGGCGCCGAGCCGAAAGACGATTTTATCGCCACGCGCCGCGGCATTACGCCCCTGCGGGAGCTGCCCTTTGAAGAGCGCCGCACCATCATCGAAAACGACAGCGCCTACGGACAGATCATCTGCCGCTGCGAGCAGATCTCTGAAGGCGAGATCATTGAAGCCATTCGCCGCGGCGCCCGCTCTCTGGACGGCGTGAAGCGCCGTGTCCGCGCGGGCATGGGCCGCTGCCAGGGCGGTTTCTGCGCTCCCCGCGTCATGGAGATTCTGGCACGGGAGCTGCAGCTGAACACTACAGAGCTGACCAAGAGTGGCGGTGAAAGTCACCTGATCACCGGCAGCACCAAGGAGGGTTGGGACAAATGAAACAGGTAAAGCTTGCTATCATCGGCGGCGGCCCCGCCGGCCTTGCCGCTGCACTCGCTGCCAAAAAGCAGGGCGTAGACGATATCCTCATCATCGAGCGTGACGACCGTCTGGGCGGCATTCTCAACCAGTGCATCCACGCCGGCTTCGGCCTGCACACCTTTGGTCAGGAGCTCAGCGGCCCGGAATATGCCCAGCGCTTCATCGATCAGGTACAGCAGCAGGAAATCCCCTGTCTGATGGGCACCATGGTGCTGGATCTCTCCGACGACCGCGTCCTCACCGTCACCAACCGCATCGACGGTCTGCAGCAGATTAAAGCTGACGCCGTGATCCTGGCGATGGGCTGCCGTGAGCGTCCCCGCGGCGCATTGAACATCCCCGGCACCCGCCCCGCCGGCATCTGGTCCGCCGGTACGGCGCAGCGCCTGGTAAACATGGAGGGCATGATGCCCGGCCGCGAGGTAGTGATCCTGGGCAGCGGTGACATCGGCCTGATTATGGCCCGCCGCATGACCATGGAGGGCGCCCGCGTCCGTGCCGTGGCAGAAGTAATGCCCTATTCCGGCGGCTTGAAGCGCAATATCGTTCAGTGCCTGGATGACTTTGATATCCCGCTGCTGCTGTCCACCACGGTGGTGCAGATCCACGGCGGCAAGAAACTGGAAGGCGTGACGCTGGCCCAGGTGGACGAGCGCCGCCGCCCCATTCCCGGCACGGAACAGTACATCCCCTGCGACACGCTGCTGCTGTCGGTGGGCCTGCTGCCGGAGAACGAGCTGTCTGCCGCAGCCGGCGTAGCACTCAGCCCCATCACCGGTGGCCCCGTCGTCTGCGACGACCTGTCCACCTCCATCCCCGGCGTGTTTGCCTGCGGCAACGTTCTTCACGTGCATGACCTCGTTGACTACGTTTCCTCCGAGGCGGCGCTTGCGGGTGAAAATGCGGCGGCTTTCGTTCTGAATACCAAGACCGCAGAGAAAACCCATAAGGTTATCGTCAAGGCGGAGAACGGCGTTCGTTATACCGTTCCTCAGACAATTGATATTGAAAATATGAGCGATTCCGTTACGGTCCGCTTCCGCGTGGGAGATATCTACCGCGACCGCTCGGTTTGCGTTTATTACGACGGCAAGAAGATCTCGAGCCGCAAAAAACGTGTATTGGCTCCCGGTGAGATGGAGCAGGTCGTTCTGAAAAAGAACAGCTTTGCCGATTATCCCGACCTCTCCGAAATCGTCATTTGCACAGAGGAGGCATAAGTTATGGAAATTAAGAATTTAACTTGTATCGGCTGTCCGCTGGGATGTGCTCTCACGGTCAGCATTGATTGCGATCATATCGGCGTTGAGGGCAACACCTGCCCCCGCGGTGCGGATTACGCGAAAAAGGAAGTGACCAATCCCACGAGAATCGTCACCTCCTCCGTCCGTGTGAACGGTGCGGATATTGCGAGAGTTTCCGTCAAGACGGCAAGCGACGTGCCGAAATCGAAGATCTTCGACTGCATGAAGGAGATCAGCGCAGTTCAGCTGAACGCCCCCGTTTCCATCGGTGACGTTGTGATCGAAAATTGCGCAGGCACGGGCGTGAGCGTCATCGCGACGAAGAACGTTCCCGCCGCAAAATAATTGCGGGCACGATGCACAAAACCCGAAAAAAGATCATTATATAATCCCGAAGGGGTTATCTCTTTGAGCCATATTTGTATTGAAAATGCCGCCCTCTCGAATTTCCGGGAAATCGGAGATCAAAGGGCGGTATTCCTTTGAATTTCTGTTATGGGGGGATTTTTCATGTTTATTGTCAATGCCTGGAACGGGCTTATGAATATTGCTTCCTCGTGGAATCTTCTGGGGATCACCGTCCGCTTGATGTTTGCTTTGCTCGTCGGTCTGGTTATCGGTATCGACCGTGAACGCAAGCGCCGCGTGGCGGGCATCAAAACGCATATCCTCGTTTGCCTCGGCTCCGCGCTCGTTATGATCACAAGCCAATATATGATGATCGAGTTCGGTGAATCCGCGGACATTTCCCGTATGGGCGCGCAGGTTATCAGCGGCGTCGGCTTTCTCGGCGTCGGCACGATCATCGTGACCGGACGTAATCAGGTCAAGGGATTGACGACGGCGGCGAGCATTTGGGTCTGCGCCTGCGTGGGTCTTGCCGCAGGTATCGGCTTTATCGAGGGCGTCATCATCGTGCTCATTCTGCTCGTCTTTACGCTGAAGGTGCTCGGAAAGCTGGATACCGTTGTCAGAAAGAGCGCAAGGGAAGTGGACCTTTATATCGAATTCGTGGACAACAAGGGCTTGCTCACGTTTTGCGATAAGATCAAAGCGGACGGCCATCACATCGTGAAAATGCAGATCGGAAAATGCGACGGGGAAAACGATTATCCCAACGCGCTTTTCAGCATCCGCACAAAGGACAGAGACCACGTTGCCAGACTTGCGGTCGAGCTTCGCCGTCTGAAATACGTAAAATCTGTCGAAGAATTGTAAATATTAAAAAACCAAGGAATTTATACTATGCGAATTGTCGTAAAAGTCGGAACTTCTACTCTTGCCTATCCGACGGGACTTTTGAATATCCGCCGCGTGGAGGAGCTTTGCAGAGTGCTGAGCGACCTCAAAAACGCGGGAAATGAGGTCGTGCTGATCTCCTCCGGTGCGATCGGTATGGGTGTCGGAAAATTGGGACTCGGAAAACGTCCCACCGATATTCCCACGAAGCAGGCAGCTGCCGCCGTCGGTCAGTGCGAGCTGATGTATACTTATGATAAGCTGTTTGGCGAATACAATCATACCGTTGCGCAGATCCTGCTGACGGGTGAGGATATCGAAAACGAAAAACGCCGCACCAATTTCCACAACACCATGTTCCGCCTTCTGGAGCTTGGTGCTTTGCCGATCATCAATGAAAACGATACGGTCGCAACCGACGAGATCGTCATCGGTGATAACGATACGCTGGCGGCGATCGTTGCGGCGAACATTTCCGCCGATCTTCTGGTTCTGCTTTCCGATATCGAGGGGCTTTATACGAAGGATCCCCACAAATATCAGGATGCCGTTCTGATCCCGACCGTTGAAGAATTGACACCCGAAATCCTCGCTTTGGCGGAAGGAAAGGGCTCGGAGCTTGGCACGGGCGGAATGAAAACGAAATTGAGAGCGGCGCAGATCGCAATGAATGCAGGCATGGAAATGATCATTGCCAGCGGCGCGGATCCGATGATCCTCTATAAGATTTCGGACGGAGAAGCGTTCGGAACGAGATTTATCGGAAAAAAATAATGCCGAAAGGACTCTGTTATGACAACTGTCGAAATATTGGACAGAGCAAAAAAGACGAAAGCGGCGCTTTCGTCTTTTTCCTCTGTAGATAAAAATAAAGCACTTTGCGCGATGGCGGACGCGCTCATCAGCGAACAAGAAACCATTCTCGCGGCGAACGCAAAGGACGTTGCCGCGGCACGCGGTACCGTCTCCGACGTGATGATCGACCGCCTTCAGCTTTCTTCCGCGAGAATCGAGGGCATGGCGAAGGGAATCCGCGATGTTGCCGATCTTCCCGACCCCGTCGGAAGGATCCTTTCCTCCGAAACGAGACCGAACGGACTGCTCATTGAAAAGGTCTCCGTTCCGCTCGGCGTTGTGGCGATCATTTATGAGAGCCGACCCAACGTAACCTCCGACGCGGCGGCGCTTTGTCTGAAAAGCGGTAACGTCTGCGTTCTCCGAAGCGGAAAAGAGGCGTATGCCTCCGCTCATGCCATCGTCGAGGCGATGAGAAAGGGGCTTCGCTCCGTCGGTATGCCCGAAACGGCGATCAATATTCTGGACGATACCTCCCGTGAGGGTGCGAACACGCTCATGCGCGCGAGAGGCTACGTCGATATGCTGATCCCACGCGGCGGTGCGGG
>JAZRRQ010000007.1:0-14973 GCA_045650885.1 Vescimonas sp.
ACTGCTGCGGGCAGCAGTGGTTTCGCCGATTGCCCCGGTACGCCACGTTTTCCAGGCCAGATACAGAATGTAGCAGGCGCCCAGTATCAGCATGGGGGTGCGGATGCGGGGAATCAGCAGTTCCAGCGTGCTGCACAGGGCGGCGCAGAAGACTGCCACGATGGAGAGACCGCACCAGATGCCCAAAATGTAGGGGAGGCTTCTGCGAAATCCCCGCTGGGTTCCGTTGGCCAGAGAGGAGAGGGTGTTGGGACCGGGAGAGAAGGCGGTAGCCAACAGATAAATCAAAAATGCACGCCAGGAAAACATGGAGATTCCTCCTGAATCCATAGTCTTGACAAACAGCCCGGACGAAGGTCCGGGCTGTCAGGGTTATTCAATAGAGATGATATAGTAGTAAACGGGCTGGCCGCCGGGAAGGGCGGATACTTCCGCGCCGGGGCAGCGCTGGGCAAAGAGCTCGGTGGCGGCTCCCGCGTGATCCTCGTCCACACCCTCGCCGTAGAAGGCGGTGACGAACTCGGCGTTCTGCTCGGCGGCCAGATCGGCCAGCTTGGAGAGCAGCACGTTGATATCGCGGTCGGTGCCGAAGAGCTTGCCGTTGACCAGTGCCAGATAGTCGCCCTCGTTGATGGCAAAACCGTCAAAGTCGGAGTTGCGGGCGGCGTAGGTGATCTGTGCAGTGGTGACGGTAGAGGCAGCGTCCAGCATGGTCTGTGCAATGACCTGAGGATCAGCCTCGTCCAGATCGGCGTTCATCATGGCGGTGATGCCCTGGGGTACGGTGGCGGTGGGGATGACGATGACTTCCTTCTCCGTCAGACCCTGGCACTGCTGGGCGGCCATGACGATGTTTTTGTTGTTGGGCAGCACGAACACCACTTCGCTGGGGGTCAGGTTGACTTCCTTGAGGATAGCCTCGGTGGAGGGGTTCATGGTCTGGCCGCCGCTGACGATGCGATCCACACCCAGATCGCGGAAGGCAGCCTCCAGACCCTCACCGGCGCACACGGCCAGGAAGCCGTAACGCTTTTCGGCGGGAGCAAAGGTGACTTCTTCCTCGCAGGCGCTCATGGCCTCTTCGTTGTCCAGATCGTCGGCGCTGATGGTCTTCTTGCCGGCGGCCACGTCGTCGGCCTGAATGCGCATGTTCTCAATCTTGCACACTTCCAGAATGCCGTACTTCTGAGCTTCGTTGATGGCGTTGCCGGGAATGTCGGTATGGACATGCACCTTGAATGCATCGTCGTCATCACCGATGACCAGGCTGTCACCAATGCTGCTGAGGTACTCACGCAGGCCGGTCAGATCCACATTGGGGCTGGCCTTGCGGACGATAAACACGGTGTCGAAGGTGAAGGTGATCTCCTCTTCGCTGATGGCGGCGAAATCGGCCTTCTCGCGGGTCTCCTCCACCTGGGGGATCTCCTCGCCGCGCAGGGCGCGCAGCATACCTTCCAGAATGACAAGGTAACCCTTGCCGCCGGCATCCACCACGCCGGCCTTCTTCAGCACGGGGTTCATGTCGGTGGTCTGTGCCAGCACTTCCTGACCGGCCTTGATGGTCTCGGCCAGCACGTACTCGGCGCTGTTGTTCTCGCAGGCAGCGTCAGCAGCGCGGACGGCGGAGAGACGGGAAACGGTCAGTACGGTACCCTCGGCGGGCTTCATCACGGCGCTGTAGGCGGTGGTGACACCTTCCTGCAGGGCGGCGGCCAGAGCTGCGCCGTCCAGCTCCTCGAGGCCCTTGGTGGCCTTGGAGATACCACGGAACAGCAGGGAGAGGATCACGCCGGAGTTACCGCGCGCACCGCGCAGCAGGGCGCTGGCGGTGATCTTGGCGGCCTCGCCAACGGTGGCGGGCTCGCTCTTGCGCAGCTCGGTGGCTGCGGTCTGGATGGTCAGGCTCATATTGGTGCCGGTATCGCCGTCGGGCACCGGGAAAACGTTCAGGTCAT
Source organism: Vescimonas sp. (assembly GCA_045650885.1). Classification (GTDB taxonomy): domain Bacteria; phylum Bacillota; class Clostridia; order Oscillospirales; family Oscillospiraceae; genus Vescimonas. The sequence goes on from JAZRRQ010000007.1 coordinate 1,959, forward strand.
TGATGGGCTGCTTCTGCGCCTGGATGCAGGCGGCGCCGAAGAGCACCATCTGCTTAAATGCGCTGCCGCTGATTCTATCTGTCATGTTGTCTTTCTCCTTTGGCTCCGATTACACCGTGATAGAGTCAACGAACACGTTGACATCGCGCACTTCGACACCGGTGTTTTTATTCACCACGTACTTCACTTCGCTCATGATGGAGCGGCAGACAGTGGTGATGTTGACGCCGTTCTCCACAACGATATGCAGCTGGATAGATACGGAGCCGTCTTCATTATAATTTACTTTTACGCCTTTGCTCATGGACTCGCGGCGCAGCAGATGCACGATACCGTCGGTCATGCTGCGATAAGCCATACCCTTGACACCGAAACAGTTGGTGGCGGCGGCGCCGGTGATGGCGGTGAACACGGCACTGCTGACGGAGATCTCGCCCTGATCGGTCTGGACTCTAATCATATTTCGATTCCTTTCTAAAAGAGGATGGGGAATTTACGTAAAGATTCAGTTTATTATATACGATAATCGCCATAATAACAAGTGGAAAAATTGAAAATCGGACACTTTGTGGAAAAAGTGTCCGATTTTTGTAAATGAAGTTTCGTTTAGTAGCCCAATTTGCGGTCCACCAGCTGCTGCAGTGCGCGTCCGGCGGCGTAATTTTCAAGATCGCGGCAGAAAAGATCCACGTCCAGATCCCGTGTAATACCCAGAGACATGTTGCCCGACACATGGGGCGTGATGAGGATATTTTTGGCGCTCCACAGGGGATGGTCCTGAGGCAGCGGCTCGGGGACCATCACGTCCAGCGCGGCGCCGGCGAGGCGCTCGGCATTCAGCGCCTCGATCAAGGCGTCCTGATCGATGGCGCTGCCGCGGCCCACGTTGACCACCACGGCGTGGCAGGGCAGCAGAGCGATGCGCTCACGGCTGAGGGTGCCTGCGGTTTCGGCAGTGCCGGGCAGAGCCATCACCAGAATGTCGGTTTCCGGCAGGATAGCGTTCAATTCATCCATGGCGTAGATAGCGTCAAAGGCGGGGTCACCGGCCTTTTTGGTGCGGCGTACGCCGTATACGGCTTTGGCTCCCAGCGCCTTGGCGCGGCGGGCGAAGTTGGTGCCGATGTCACCGGTGCCCAGTACCGTCACGGTGCTGCCGCAGATAGAGCGCATGGGCAGGCTGCGCACCCAGCGGCGCTCAGCCACGATCTGCTGGAAAGCGGGCATCTGGCGCAGCAGCATCAGCGTCACCATCAGGATGTGCTCGGAAATGGTGATGCCGTAAGCGCCGGCGGAATTGGTCAGCAGTACGCCCTCGTGGGGATAGATTTCCTCCGGGGTGTAAGGCTCGACACCGGCAGAGGGGGTGCAGAACCATTTGAGGGAGGTCATGTGCTTGAGAAGTGCCGGGCCGGGCATGCCGTAAAGCACCTCGTAATCGGCGCATTTCTCCTTGGGCAGCACATCGTCGGCGTAGAAGTCAGCAGTGAAGCCGCAGTTTTGCGCCACGGTGCGGATTTTTTCGATGTGGTGTTCCTCCATGAAAGAGGAGAGGACAGCGATTTTTCTCATATAATACCTCCAATGATGTGTTCTGCGCAGCGCATGCCGTCCGCCGCGGCCGAGAGAATGCCGCCGGCATAACCGGCACCTTCGCCGCAGGGATAGACGCCGCGGATATTGGCTTGATATGTTTCATCCCGTGGGATACGAACGGGGGCAGAAGAACGGCTTTCCACTGCCGTCAGCACCGCATCGGGTGCGGCATAGCCGGGCAGCTTTTTGTCCAATTCCGGCAGCGCCAGTTCCAGCGTCTGGGCCACGAAGGCGGGCAGACACCTGTGCAAATCGCACCATGTCACGCCGGGGCGGTAGCTGGGCTGCACGCTGCCTGCATCGGCAGAAGGACGGCGCAGCAGGAAATCTTCCACCCGCTGACAGGGCGCCCGGTAGTCTCCGCCGCCCAATTGGAACGCGGCTTCCTCCAGCGTGCGCTGGAAGGCGATGCCGGAGAGGGGATGGTCGGTGGGGAAGTCGGCGGGAGTCACGTTGACCAGCAGCGCGCCGTTGATGTTCTCTTTGTCGCGGGCGTATTCGCTCATGCCGTTGGTGACGGCGCGGCCGGTTTCCGAGGCGGCAGCCACCACCTGACCGCCGGGGCAGACACAGAAGGAAAAGGCGCTGCGCCCATTGGGCAAATGGCAGGCCAGCTTATAGGTGGAGGCACCCAGCGCCGGGTGTCCTGCAAATTTTTTGTATTGTACCGCGTCGATGGCGCTTTGGCGATGCTCAATGCGCACGCCCACAGCGAAAGGCTTGGCCTCCATGGAAAGGCCGCAGCTGTAAAGGGACTCCACCGTATCCCGCGCGCTGTGTCCCAGCGCCAATACCAGCTGTCGGCAGGGAAGGAGGTACGTTTCGCTGCCGCTGCGCACGCTCACTTCAGTCAGCACGCCTGCTTCGTGGTGCAGCGCTTCCAGACGGTGACCAAAACGGATGTCGCAGCCGAGATCCTGCAGTCTGCGGCGCAGGTTTTTCAGCACGATGTGGAGATAATCGGTGCCCACATGGGGTTTGGCGTCGATCAGAATCGATTCCGGCGCGCCGCAATCCACCAGCTGCTGCAAAATGAAGCGGTGGCGCAGATCTTTTGTGCCTGTGTTCAGCTTGCCGTCAGAGAACGCACCGGCGCCGCCCTCACCGAACTGGACATTGGACTCGGTGTTGAGTGTTCCGTCGTGCCAGAAATTTTCCACGTCCAGCGTGCGCTGCTCGGTGGCCTGACCGCGCTCCAAAAGGATGGGGCGTAAGCCTGCGTGAGCGAGAACCAACGCGGCAAAAAGACCGGCCGGCCCTGCACCCACCACCACGGGCGGTATTTCGGGGGCACTTTGCATTGCGGGCAGGGCATAGGAGTCCGGCGCATAGCGGCTCACCCGCTTGTCGCGGCAGCGGCGCAGTACGGATTCCTCCTGCTTCACTTCCACCGCCGCGGTATAGACCAGCAGCAGTTCGTCCCGGGCATCTACCGCCCGGCGCAGGATCTCCATGCGGAGGATGTCGCCGGCGTTGATGCGCAGCAATTTGGCAATTTTGGGGCGCAGAGCCGAAATATCCTGATCCGGCGTCAGGCGCAGTTGATCCACGCGCAGCATAAGGCAATCCCCCTTTACAAAAAGTTCAAATCTATGGAGCAAAGTTTAAAGTTTAATTTAAGCTTGTGCAGTATCATAGTATATAAAGACAGATCTTTTCTGCCTGATGCACATCATACCATAAACATGCAAACGCCACAAGACGAGGACAAATAAAATTCAAAAACTGGTTGTGATTTCTTCATGATTATGACACAATCTACCTATATCATGTAACCAAAGGAAGTAGGAGGCCGACTCTATGCACGATGAACAGAACAATACCTACCGCTACAGCCGCGGAGATGAGTCCCTGCCCCGGGATGATTACCAGCCCCAGAACAGCAACTATCCGCCCCACAATGAGGAGCGGCCGCAGAGCAGCTATCAAGCGCAAAGCAGTTATCAGGCGCAAAGCAGTTACCAACCTCCCGTCTACAGCTATGATCCGGAGAAGACCGGTAAGCCGAAAAAGAGCCGCACCGGACTGAAGGTGACTGCGCTGATTCTCGCCTGTGCGCTGGTGAGCGGCGGCTGCGGTTTTGGCGGTGCGCTGCTGGCCCGTCGCATGAGCTACGGCAGCACCACCATTCACGAAAGTGACCGCACCGTGGCTGAGGTGGTGATCCAGAAGGTGGACGGCAAGACGCTGATGACACCGGCGGAGGTCTATGCTTCCACGGTCAACAGCGTGGTGTCCATCAACTGCTCTGCCATCTCCACCAACATCTTCGGTCAGCGAGTGGAGTCTGCCAGCTCCGGCAGCGGCTTTATCATCACCGCTGACGGCTATATCGTCACCAACTACCACGTGGTGAAGGGCGCGTCCTCCATCTCCGTCACCATGTATAACGGCGACACCTACAAGGCTGTGCTGGTGGGCGGCGACGCCGATTACGACCTGGCTGTACTGAAGGTGGAAGGCAAGGATCTGCCTATGGTGGCGCTGGGCGACAGCACCAAAGTCAATGTGGGTGATACGGTGCTGGCCATCGGCAATCCCTTAGGCGAGCTGACCTTCAGCCAGACCCAGGGCAGCGTTTCTTCTGCCAACCGCGCCATCAATGTGGACGGCACGCCCTTCAATATGCTGCAGGTGGACGCCTCCATCAATCCCGGCAACTCCGGCGGCCCTCTGATGAACCTGTATGGTGAGGTCATCGGTATCGTCTCGGCCAAGTATTCCAGCTATGCCGACACGGTGGTGGAGGGTGTGGGTTTTGCCATTCCCATCAGCGATGTGCAGGCCATCATTACAGATATTATGGAAAACGGCCAGGTCACCGGTAAGCCCTATCTTGCCATCACCGCCGGCACCATGACACCTGAGATGGCCCAGCAGTACCAGATCGACCTGACGGAAGGCGTGTTTGTCTATTCTGTGGTCAAGGACGGCGCCGGTGCCAGGGCAGGCCTGCGGCTGGGTGATGTGATCACCAAGCTGGATGAGAGAACCATTACCTCTATGGAGGATCTCAGCGCAGCCAAGAAGGCCTATAAGGCCGGCGATACCGCCACTGTCACATACTATCGCGACGGTGAGTACCACACCACGCAGCTGACCTTTGACGAGCAGCCTGTGGTCAGCAGCACCGAGGAGACGGCACCTCAGAATCCGCAGGGCGGCAATCAGAACCCCTACGGCGATCAGTACGGCGGCCAGTATCCCGGCGGTCAGTATCCCGGTGGTCAGTACGGCTCCGGTTACGACATTTTTGATCTGTACGAGTATTTCTTCGGTAGAAACTAAAGTTTTTATGCGCCGCTCGATCGGCAATCAAAAAAACCCGCAGCACACAGGCTGCGGGTTTTTTGCGCTATTGTCGGGTTGTTTTCGAACGGACTGTGCGGTGTGAGAGCTTAGTTTTTAGGTTCCAACGGCTGCAGCTTGCGGATGCTGCGCGCGCACAGCACGGCGCCCACGATGCCGGCCAGCGCCAGAATGCCGCTTTGCGTAGTGCCGGAGAAGTACTGCACGGAACACACCACGGCGGCGACAATGGTAAAGGCCAGCATGATGAAGTAAGCAATGCGGTTGGATCTGCGCTCGGTGGTCAGGCGGCGGATAGCGTCGGCGCAGTCTGTGCCGCCCTCGTGGGCTTTGCGGTAATGCGCCAGCGCTGCGCGCTCGTCCTTTTGGCAGCCGCTGCCGCCCTCCAGATGGATGGCCAGATTTTTGTGCGCCACGGCCATGCCCAGATCGGCGGCCTTTTGGTACCACGCCACTGCCTTGGCTGCGTCTTTTTCACAGCCGATGCCGTTTTCATACAGGAAACCCAGGTTGTTGCAGCCGGTGGCGTCGCCGTTTTCAGCGCTTTGCAGATACAGTTCGAAGGCCTTGGTGGGATCAGGCTGCGTGCCGAAACCCCGTTCATAGCAGTAACCGGCCTGGCATTGTGCCCCGGCGTGACCTTGCTGCGCCGCCAGCGTGTAGTAGTGCAGCGCCTTTTCGAGGTCGCGCTCCACTTCGTCTCCGGCAAAGTAGAGATTGGCCAGAGCATAACAGGCCTCGCTGTCACCCTGATGGGCGGCCTGCTCATACAGTTCTACCGATTTTTCCATGTCCATTTGACAACTCCTTCCGTCTTCCTGTTTATGGAGGACTCTTTGCCGAAAAGGCAGTTACTTTCGTTTGGACTATGATACCACATTTTCAGCCATGGGGCAATATGGCAAAGAAGCCGGGATTTTTTATGTCATCTCTTGCGCTTTTGCCGGAGGGATGGTACAATTATTTGTCAGAATAATAGGAGGAGGACATCCTTTATGAAATTAGGTATCGTGGGTCTGCCCAACGTGGGCAAGTCGACCCTGTTCAATGCGCTGACCGGCGCCAAGGCCGAGACCGGCGCTTACAGCGTGGCATCCGCCAAGCCCAATCTGGGCAGCGCCAAGGTGCCCGATGCACGCCTTGACTGGCTGGCTGAGTATTATCATCCCAAGAAGTACAGCCCTGCCACCATTGACTTCGTGGACGTGGCCGGTGTGGCCAAGGGCGGTAAGGGCAACGAGGTGTTCCAGGCCATCCGTCAGACCGATGCGTTGGTGGAAGTGGTGCGCTGCTTCGATGACGAGAGCATCTTCCTGGAACCTGCCGATGCTGCCCGTGACGCCGAGACCTTCGATCTGGAGATGGTTCTGGCCGACATGGAGCTGGTGGAGCGCCGTCTTGAGCGCGCCAAGAAAGCTGCCAAGAGCGGCGATAAGAAAGCCAAGCGCGAAGTGGAGATGTGCACGGCGCTGGTGGAGCATCTCGGTGACGGAAAGCCTGCCCGCACCTTCCCCTTCACCGAAGAGGATAAAGACATTCTCATCGACGGCGGCCTGATGACCGTCAAGCCCGTTATCTACGCTGCCAACCTCAGCGAGACCGATATGGCCGACTATGAGAATAACGCCAACTTTGCCGCGCTGAAGAAGCTGGCTGCCGAGCAGGGCGCTGCCGTGCTGCCTGTGGCTGCCAAGTTTGAAGAGGATATCGCCGAAATGGACGCTGAGGAAGCTGCCATGTTCATGGAGGATCTGGGTCTGACCGAGACGGGTCTGGCTCGCCTGATCACCACCAGCTATGAGCTGCTGGGCTATATCTCTTTCCTCACCGCCGGCGAGGATGACGTCCACGCCTGGACCATCGTTCGCGGCACCAAGGCTCCCCGCGCCGCCGGTAAGATCCACTCCGACATCGAGCGCGGCTTCATCCGCGCTGAGGTGATCGCCTTTGAGGATCTCAAGGCCTGCGGCAGCATGGCTGCTGCCAAGGAGAAGGGTCTGTTCCGTCTGGAAGGCAAGGACTATGTCATGCAGGACGGCGATATTACCAACTTCCGCTTTAATGTATAAATTTCCACAATAAATGAAGCAACCGGGATATCCCGGTTGTTTCTTTTTGACAATTTTGTTGGAGAAACCCAAATTTTATCGGCAAAAAGCACAAAAACGAGTGGATATTTTTGATGAACAAAACAGAAAATGCTCTTGCAACGTGTGGGAATTGGTGGTATATTAACTAATAATAAACCGATGGAAAGCTTTGTCGGTTTGATCCAAGGAAGAGAGGATTCTGACTTATGGAAAAACGTTATAACCTTTTGACGGCCATCGCAATGGTGGTTGGTACGGTCATCGGCTCCGGCGTGTTCTTCAAGGCCGAAGTGGTTCTGAAGAATACCGGCGGTAACCTGATGATCGGTGTTCTGTCCTGGCTCATCATGGGTATCGTGATGATCATCTGCACTTATACGTTCGGCATTGTGGCCGGTAACTATGAAGGTGCTGATGGCCTGGTTGCTTTTACCCGTGCTTCCTGCGGCAAGACCTACGCCTATTATGTGGGCTGGTTTATGACCGTTGTGTATTATCCCACCCTGACCTCCGTGCTGTGCTGGCTGCCTGCCCGTTATCTGGGCGTGCTCATCGGCGGCGAAGTCTGGGGTAACCCCACCAGCGCTCCCGTCATGACTCTGAGCGTGGTGTTTATGGTTGTTACTTATGCCATGAATGCTCTGGCTCCCAAGATGGCCGGTAAGTTCCAGATCTCCACCACTGCCATCAAGCTGGTTCCCCTGGGCCTCATGGCCGTCGTGGGTACCATCGTGGGCCTGACCAACGGTCAGATCACCTATAACTTCTCCAACATCGTTGATCCCTCCGTGGCTCCCACCACCGGTCTGTTCGCCGGCGTTGTGGCCCTGTCCTTCGCCTATGAGGGCTGGATCTGCGCCACTGCCATCGGCTCTGAGCTGAAGGATGCCAAGCGCAACCTGCCTCGCGCCCTTGTTATCGGCGCCATCATTGTTGTCGCCGTGTACGTTGCTTACTACATCGGTCTGGCCGGCGCTCTGGACAGCGCTGTCATGATGGAAAACGGTCAGGAAGGCGCAAAGCTGGCGTTCCAGAATATCTTCGGCCAGGTGGGCGGTGCTGCCATCTTCGTGTTCGTGGTCGTCTCCTGCTGGGGTACCTGCAACGGTCTGACCATGTCCGTCTGCCGCGGTATGTATGACCTGGCTGTGGACAGCGAGAGCGATAAGCTGAAGATGTTCAAGAACATCGATCCCACCACCGGTATGCCCACCAACTCCACCGTCATCGGTCTGCTGGTCACCGGTCTGTGGCTGGTGTACTTCTATGGTGCAAATCTGGCCCCCACCGGCTGGTTCGGTCCCTTCTGCTTCGACTCTTCCGAGCTGCCCATCATCACCCTGTACCTGCTGTACATCCCCATTTTCCTGAAGCTGATGAGCCTGCAGAACCTGAACGGCTTCAAGCGCTTTGTGGCCCCCGCTCTGGCCATCGCATGCAGCCTGTTTATGTGCTTCGCCTGCATCTATACTTACGGCATGAAGGTCGTCTTCTACCTGATCGTCTTCGCATTCATCATGCTGCTGGGTGCTGCCTTCAAGGGCAAGAAGGCCTGAACCGAATAACCGAAAACCTCAAAAGGACGCGCCGTATGGCGCGTCCTTTTTTGTTGCACCAAAGCGGGAAAAGGGATATACTGGGGAAAAGAAACGTGAGAGGAGATTCATCCTATGAAATACAATGCAGTTTTATTCGATCTGGACGGCACGCTGCTGGATACCTTGGGTGACCTGCAGCTGGGCGTGAACTTAGCGCTGCAGCGCCACGGCTACCCCCAGCGCACACTGGAGGAGATCCGCGCTTTTGTGGGCAACGGCGCGCGGCAACTGATGCGTCTGGCGCTGCCGGAGGGCGTGGCGGAAGAGGAACTGGAAACCATCCTTGCCGAGTATCTGGACTGGTATGCCGCCAACTTCTGCGTCAAGGCTGCACCCTACGCCGGTGTGAAGGCGGTGGTGGATACCCTTGCCCGAAATGGTGTAAAAGTTGCCATCGTGTCCAATAAACCTGACGCCACCACCAAAAAGCTGGGTGAGATGTTCTTCCCCGGCCTGCCTGCCTTCGGACAGCGTGACGATATTCCCAAGAAACCGGCTCCCGAAATGGTGTGGAAGGCGCTGGAGACACTGGGTGCTGATGCCGAAGGTGCCGTCTATGTGGGTGACAGCGAGGTGGATGTACAAACCGCCCGTAACGCCGGCCTGCCGCTGGTGGCCGTCAGCTGGGGTTTCCGCACGGTGGAGCAGCTGCTGGAGGCCGGCGCCGAGACCATCGTGAATACGGCGGAGGAACTGCTCGCGGCGCTTTGAGGCTGCGTTTTGCGTAAAATAATGCGTCTGTGGCAGATGGCACAGGGGTTGTGAGAGTATTCCTGAATCTGTAACTTTCTCTTGCTAAAATGAGGGTATGTTATACTTCTCTTAAGGAGTCGAACAATGAAACAGTGAACAGAAAGGAGACGAAAACATGAAGGAAACCTTGAAAAAAATCTGGTGGAAGGTGCCGCTGTACAGCGCGGTGGCCGGTTTTGCAAGCTATTGGTTTATGCTCGGCGTGGTGGGACGCTTTGTCTATGTGCGCCTTCCCGACGGGACGGTTTCTTCCAACGATACGCTTTGGATGATTGCCTCGGGTGCGGTATTCGCTGTCGTACTGCTGCTCGGCGGACTGCTGTTCTTCCGCAGGATAACGCGCAAAGAGATCGTTTACTCGGCCACGGCGATGGTACTTATCAACGTGGTGATGGCCGTCCTTTCGCCACTGCTGCCCAACGGGATCGCTATGCTCATCGTATATACCAGAGAATGGCACGCCTTCGTGGTGGACGTCCTTTTGGAGTTGGGCGTTGGGGGACGGCTTGCCACCGTCGTCAGTTGGGCGGCTGTCTATTTGTTTGTTCCCTTCGGCAAGAAGGGCACGGCGTAAGCGGCGGGCAGGCGGCCCGGTCGCTGTGAGAAAACCGAGCAAATTTTCGAAAAATTTTTCCAAAAACGGGGCGGAATTTTGTCCCGTTTTTGCGTTCCTTTGCGTTGTATAGGGTAGAGAGGGGGGATGCCTGTGCTGTCTATGTTATACGCCGCCGTAGGTGACGAACCGCGATATCGCCTGCGTTTGGAGGAGATCTATCATACATACTGCCGACGGATGCTGCGTGTGGCTATGGATGTGCTGCACGACCGCGACACGGCGGAGGATGCTGTCCACGACGCCTTTCTGGGCATCGCCCGCCACATGGGGACACTCTCGCGATTGCGGGAGGACGAGGTGCGCCACTATGTGCTGCGCGCGGCGCAGAACGCCGCCATCAGCCGCCTGCGCGCCCGACCGGAGGAGCTTTCGTTAGAGGAAGCGGCGGCGGTAGCGGAGGAGGACTTCTTTGCTCTGCTGTGCGCCAAGGACGACAGGGAGGAGTTGATGGCCATCATGGCGCAGCTACCCTCTATGTACCGCGATGCCCTCTATTACCGCTATGTGATGGAACTTCCCTTGTCTGAGGCGGCGCAGCTGTTGGGTGTGAAGCCGGAGACGCTGCGCAAGCAGGCAAGCCGCGCCAGAAATCTGCTGGCCAAAAAGCTGCGTGAGAAAGGATGGGATGCACATGGACGCCAATAAAGAAGCTGCCCGCGCCGCACTGCGCCGCGCTATGGAGGCGGGGTTCGCCGCCGTTCCGGCGGAGGACGCGCTGGATGCACCTTCTTGCGCCCTTGATGCGCGGATGGAGGAGCTTTTCGCGCAGGAAAAACGGCGCGCCATGCCGCGTCGCCGCGTGCTGATCGCCGCTGCCGTCGTGGCCGCCTGTCTTATGCTGGTGGCGTGGACGCCGGTGGGAAATGTGATGCGAAACCTGCTGGTGACGGTGGGCGGACAGAACGTGAACTATCAGCTCGACCCCGGTATGCGTGCGGAAATCCAGACGCTGTATGTTCCTTCGGCGCTGCCGGAAGGGTTTACGGAAATCTATCGAGAAACGTGGGATGACTACTGCTTCAAAGTGGTCTGGGCCAATGCTGCAGGAGAGGAACTGGAGTTTTGGCAGTTTGCGACGGACGGCATCAACGGCAGCATCTGGGGCGAAAATTTTGAGTCCGATACCGATGAGGTGGGCGGACGCAAGGTGCTGTTTGTGAAGCCTGACGGCAGCAGTACCGCCATCCGCACCATGGCTTACTGGTCGCAGGACGGCTATCTGATGGAGTTGATCTGCCGCGGCGAGATGGAAGCCGAAGTGCTGGAAAAAATTATCCTGTCGGTAACACCGGCGGCGTAAAGGCGGAGGACGAACAACGCAGAAAGGAAGGTGCCCTATGAGTAAAAAGCATTGGACAGTGGCTGCTGTCATTGTGCTGCCCATCGTGGCGGCGCTGTTTGTGTTCTATTTCCCACGCAAGGCGGACAGGGTGATGGACCTTTCCGAAGAGATGCCGGTCTCGGCCTATGCGTATGTGACCCGTGGGATGGAGGACACTGTCAAGTATCAGACGGACGAGGTGCAGGAGATGGCGGAAATGGTGGAGCGCCTGAGCGGACTGAAGATGCGCTATCTCAACGGCAGCAGCGTTTACACCATCCGCAGCGGCGAGGATGCCCGTGTGGTCGTGAAATATGATGACGGCAGCTGGAAGCTATTTACCTTTGCCACCAGCGGCGAGTTGCGGTATAACGACAAAAACTATCAGGCCATCGACGCTGCACCGCTGGAAGCACTGATGGCACAGATCAAGTCTTGGGAAGCATCCAAGTGACGCAAAATCGTTGACATTTGCCCCCAGCCGTGCTATATTGAGCTGTAATCATTGAAAAGGCACTGATGGGGAACGCACCCGGCAAGTTCTTTCAGAGAGCGGCTCATTTGCTGTGAGAGCTGCAGAACAAAACGGAACCGTCACCGCCCCTGAGCCGCCCGCCGAACGCATTTGCCAGTAGACCGGGACGGGATCTCCCGTTACAGAGAACACAAGCGACGGCAATTTTGCCGTAAGCAGGGTGGAACCGTGGAGTTTTCAACTTCACCCCTGAATTTTTTCGGGGGTGAAGTTTTTCTTTTTACCCCGCAACTTGGAAAGGAGTTTTTACCCATGGCTGACGAGAACATCTACACCTTTGAAAACGAAGAGTACCGCAGAACCTACTGGCATACCTGCTCCCACGTGCTGGCTCAGGCTATGAAGCGCCTGCACCCCGAGGTCAAGCTGGCCATCGGTCCCAGCATCGAAAACGGCTTCTACTATGACTTTGATACCCCCCGGCCCTTCACTCCCGAAGATCTGACTGAGCTGGAAGGCGAGATGCGCAAGATCTGCAAGGAGAAGCTGAAGTTGGAGCGCTTTGAGCTGCCCCGCGCCGAGGCTATCGCCTTCATGCAGGAAAAGGACGAGCCTTACAAGGTGGAGCTGATCGAAGATCTGCCCGAGGACGCCGTCATCAGCTTCTACAAGCAGGGCGACTTTACCGACCTGTGCGCCGGTCCTCATCTGGATTCCACCGGCCGCATCAAGGGCAACGCCATCAAGCTGACTTCCGCCACCGGCGCTTACTGGCGCGGTGACTCCAGCCGCAAGATCCTCCAGCGTATCTACGGCGTGGCTTTTGCCAAGAAGGACGATCTGGATGCCTATATCGCGCAGCGTGAAGAGGCTCTCAAGCGCGACCACAACAAGCTGGGTCGTGAGCTGGAGTATTTCACCACCGTGGATGTCATCGGCCAGGGTCTGCCCATCCTGCTGCCCAAGGGCGCCCGCACCGTGCAGGTGCTGCAGCGCTGGATCGAGGATGAGGAGCAGCGCCGCGGCTATCTGCTGACCAAGACCCCCCTGATGGCCAAGAGCGATCTGTATAAGATCTCCGGTCACTGGGATCACTATCGTGACGGCATGTTTATCCTGGGCGATCCCAACGACGAGAGCAAGGAGTGTTTCGCTCTGCGTCCCATGACCTGCCCCTTCCAGTACCAGGCCTATCTGAACCGTCAGCGCTCCTCCCGCGATCTGCCTATGCGCTTGGGCGAGACGTCCACCCTGTTC
>JAZRRQ010000008.1:0-13868 GCA_045650885.1 Vescimonas sp.
GGCGTAGCTCATCTGGTAGAGCGCGACCTTGCCAAGGTCGAGGTAGCGAGTTCGAGCCTCGTCGCCCGCTCCAAAAAAATGAGAATCGGGGCGAAAGCTCCGTTTCTCATATATGGTGACATAGCCAAGTGGTAAGGCAAAGGTCTGCAAAACCTTCATTCCCCGGTTCAAATCCGGGTGTCACCTCCAACAAATCCCGAATGCGAAAGCATTCGGGATTTTCTTATTTCAGACTTTACTGAATATAAGATTTCCCCCAGTTTTTCTCCGACGTAAAAAGGTCTCGTAACCAACGGTTACGAGACCTTTTTTTATTCGTGTTTTATGTATTGGGATAGCCGGTCGGGGAAATTCACCGTCATACCGTCTACGCCCAGAGCGCACAGCTGCTCCATCAGCACCGTATTTTTTACGCCCCATGCCCGCACGCCAAGACCGCGGCTGCGCCAGTAGGCGAGCTTTTCTGCTGTAATACAATCGGCTCTGGGGGCGATCTCCTCGCCGCCGATGGAAAGCAATGCGTCAATATCTTCTGTCGAGGGATCGTGGACCAGCCAGCCCACACGGGCGGTGGGACAGAGTTCTTTCATTTTGCGGATACGGTCGAAAGAAAAGCTGGTGAAGGTGGTGCGCGGCATGATACCGAACGCTTGGGAGAGAGCCAGTGTCTGCGCTTCAGTGTCGGGGCCTTTGAGCTCGATGGCGAAGCGGATATCGTATTGGGCAAAGTGCTGCAGAAACTCGCGATAGGTGGGGATCGTTCCGTAAAAGCCGGTAGCCGCATTTTCACAGATCTTCAGCTGCTGCAGCTCATGCAGCGTTTGCTTTGCCACGGGGCCGGAGCCGTTGCTGACACGGTCCAGCGTGTCGTCATGGAAGAGAATGAGGTGGCCATCTTGGGTGAGCTGTACATCGGTTTCAATGCCGTTGGCGCCTTGCAGAAGACCCAGATAGAATGCGGGGAGCGTGTTTTCCGGCGCGTATTGGCTGGCGCCGCGGTGGGCGTAATTGATCATACGGTTTCCTCCGTCCGTGGCCGGCAGCGAGCCGGCGTTTTTCTCCACTATAGCACAATTTTGGCCGGTGTGACAGGCGGGAGATTTTTTTGTGCAGATATTTTTAAAAAAGTGAATGAGAATTTGCGCGGCGGCGTGCAAAAAAAGCCGCAGAACGGGTATAGGTAGGAGGTGTTTTTCATGAATAACATACCGGCCCTTGCCAGCGCCGTAACTGCGACAGCAGCTGCAGCTGCTGTGCTTTACGGCATGCTGACTTGGGCAAAGAAAATTACCGAGGGCGCCAGGTGCCAGCTGCGCAGCGACATGCTGCGGATCTATTACCATCACCGACAGACGGAGACCATCCGGCAGTACGAATACGAAAACTTTGTGATGGAATACGAGGCGTACCGGGCGCTTGGCGGCAACAGTTTTATTGAGAAGATCTATGATGAGGTAAGGAAATGGGAGGTGGTCACATGATGAAAATCAAGGTGCGCAGAGCATCTGCGGTCTGCGTGCAGCCCATTTTGCTGACAACCGGCATGGTGGGTGCCAAAGTGTCTTTTACGTTTGACAATGCGTGGGCAGGTTTGGGAAAATGTGCTGTTTTTACGGACGGAACGGTGACACGCGATGTGGTGCTGACGGGTACGGAATGTGTCATTCCCCATGAGGTGCTGCGGGAGGCGGGCGCGGTACTGCGCGTGGGTGTGTATGGCGTCAATGCTGACGGTAACATGGCGATCCCCACGGTGTATGCCGATTGCGGGGTAATCCATAACGGCGCAGATCCTTCCGGTGATGAGAGCTATCCGTCCACACCGGATGCGGTGGCGCAGCTGCTGAGCAAGCTGCAGAACGGCGGACTGTCTGCCGAAGCCAGAACGCTTCTGATTACCGTGCTGCGCAATGCGGAGTACACCAGCGATCAGTCTGCCAACATCACGGCCTTGATGGAGGCGCTCGGTGCCGATTCCGGCGGTTCCGGTGAAGGCGGCGGAGGGGGCAGTGACGAGCCCGTTGCGGGACGTTACTCTGTCACGAATCGTCTGACCGACTGCGTGACCAGTAACACGGCAGCAAGTGTGGCCGAAGGTGCGTCCTATACGGCAACGCTGAGCGCGTCTGCCGGTTTCGTGCTGGATTCCGTCACGGTTATGATGGGTGGCGTGAATGTGACAGGTTCCGTATACGTCGATGGCACCATCACAATTTCCGCTGTGACCGGCAATGTGACCATCACGGCGGTGGCGGTGGAACAGTCTGCGTCGGCAAATCTGCCCTTTGAAAACGGCAAGACCTACACCTCGTCCGAACTGGATTGGGCAGGCGGCTATGAATATACCGGCACCAACATCACCACATCCACTTGGGGCGATATGCTCTATTTCCCCTGTGCCGGTGCAAACCGCATTGTGTGCAACGACAAGGTCTATTACAACCAGATGCCGTTGATGATGGATGAGAACAAACAGATCCTTCGCCAGGGTATGTGGGCCAACATAGACGGCGGAAAAGTGGCGTTTGTGTCCCGCGACGCGGAATATATTTGCGTAGAAGCGGCGAAAAACAACATGGCAGACCTTACGCTGACGGCGTATCAGGATCCGCTGTGGACCGGCGTTTATCATATCGGGCAATGGTACAGAACCGACACCTGGACGGACGACCACGGCTATCACGACAGCACGGGTGTGTACAGAGAGCAGAGCGGTTACTGCTGCACGGGTCTGCTGCCTGTTTATGGAGTCAAGAAGTTTGAGACCGGTTATCCCCGCAGACACTTCTACTACTTCTATGATGCGGAAAAGAATTTCCTGAAGTATCAGGCACTTGACCCCGGCAGCTCGAACATCAATCTCATCTTTGAGATTCCGGAAAACGCAGCATACATGGCAATCAGCACTGCAACGATAAAGGCAAACTTTGCCCTTCGTGTTGTGGAGTAAGGAGGATTTGTATGACAACTTATGATGGTTACGGAAATGTCTTGCCCGGAATTTCCGACGATGATGTAAAGAAGGCGCTGCAGACCAGCATTGCCGAGGGCTCGGTGAGCCTTGGCACGGCGATTGGCGCTACGCTGAGCATCACGGGACTGCCGGAGGCATGGAGCACCCATGCCGAAACGGCATATCAAAATTTGCTGGCGGCATATGAGGAGAACCCCAACGCCAATATTCCGTTCTTTATCACCACAGACCAGCACGGCCAGGGACTGGAGGCCAACCGTTGGGTAAATAACAGAGACTACGACGGCATGAACATCATCAATCTGAATCTGGGTGACAGCGTGCAGGACAAGCACGTTCCGGAGGAACTGGAGAACTTGTATGGCCGCTCCAAGCAGATCAAAAATTACATCGGCGTGGCGGGTAACCACGAGGCGGTATATGCTGCCGGTTATCCTATGAAGAACGCCCGCCTGTCCAAGATCTTTGGCACTACCAATCTGCGTAAGAGTATGTCTGAATCTCCGGCGCCTGTGTTTTGTGTGGTGGACGATTTCCACCGGGTGAAATATCTGGCGGTGGCAGAGTACCTGATTAACGATGCCGGTGACGGCTTTGCGCGTGGTTTCAACACCGATGCGGTGGAGTTTATCATTCGCGAGCTGTCCGCCGATGACGGCTATGACATTATTTTGCTCAAGCACTGGTTCTTGAAGCTGGAGAACAACGGCACATACAAAAAGAGAAACGGCACAAGCGTTGCCGATACCACCAGCGGCTACGATGTGCCTTTTACGCAGATGATGCAGGCCAGAAAGGCGAAAACGGCCGGAACGTACACCGACCTGAACGGCGTAGTACATGCCTATGACTATACCGGGTGCAAGACGGACCTGCTGTGCGGTCTGCACGGCCATGAACATCTGGAGGTTTACGGTTATGCCGGGAAGCTTCTTTGCTATGCTGCCAACGGCTATTTGAACGACAAGACAGCGGTGTTCGGCATGGTTGATCGCAAGCGCGGCAGGCTGCGTGTCTGGGAGTTCAGCAGCGCAGGCTGTTTGGAAGAGTTTGCAATGGATATATAGTTCACGAAAGAAGAGAGGGCTTTTTTAAGCCCTCTCTTCTTTTGGCGTTGCGGCGAATGATACGGTCAAATGCAGCACTTTGAAAATGAAAAAGTTCATACAGATCTCCGGTACAAGGAAGTTGCCACACGGCAAACGACACAGGGGAGATCTGTATGAACGATGATCCTTCAATGATAGAAGAACGCGATGGGATAAGCGATTGAGCTTGCCAAGTATTGCATCTGGTTTGAAGGTTTGGTGATATGTATTTACTGTTTCTTCCGGCCTTCCAGTACTTCGCCCAGCAGGGTAGAGCCCAGGATCAGCACGGCGCCGAGGATGCTCAGGGTATCCATAGGCTCGCGCAGCAGGAGAGCGGAGAGGAGGATGGCCACCACGGGGTCGATGTAGCTGAAAAGGGCCGAGGGCTGCGCCGGCAGCGTGGCGATGGAGCCGAAGTAGAGGGCGTAGCACACGCCGGTATGGAACACGGCCACCACGGCAAGGGAAGCAAGGCCGAGCGGCGGGCAGGTGAGGGAGGAGAAATCCACCGTCACGAGATTATAGAAGAGCATCACCACAGCGCTGATACCCAGCTCCATGATGGTGGTGTCGTAGGAGTTGATGTCGCGCAGCTGCTTGCTGCACAGCACGATGAAGGCGTAAAATACCGCCGCGCCGAGACCGAGCGCGATACCGGTGGCGCTGCCACCGCTGCCGCCGCTTTGCACCACGCCGGAGACCAGGAACATACCGGCAAGTGCCAGAGCGATGCAGCCGGCTTTCATGGCGGTGAGCTTCTCTTTCAGCACCAGCGGGGAGAGCAGCAGAATGATGACGGGGGAGAGGTAGTAGCACAGCGTGGCCACTGCCACGGTGGTGTAGCGGTACGCCTCGAACAGGAGGATCCAGTTAAAGCCCATGGCCACGCCGCAGGGGATGAGCCACTTGAGATTGCGGGCAATGGCGCGCTTGTCGGGAGGCGTTTGGCGCAGGGAACACATACCCAGCAAAAACAGCGCGCCCACTGTGCCGCGCACCAGCGCGATGACGGACGAGGGCAGAGGAATGGCGCGGATGAAAAGGCCCAGCGTGCCGAACATGGCCATGGCGAACACGAGGCGAAGTTTGGCGGAGCGTTGATTGGACATAAAAGACACCTTCTAACGGGATTTTTTTACCAATATAACAGACTTTTCCGCTGCAGGCAAGAGGGCAGCCTTTGCCGCGTTGACGCGGCAGGGGCGGATGTGGTATCATGATGGCAAAGAAAGGACGGATGATCCATGAAACTGACACTGATCCGCCACGGCATGACCCACGGCAATAAATATGGGCTCTACTACGGCGCTACCGATCTGCCCCTGCTGGAAGAGGGCATCGAAGAACTGCGGCAGCGCAGGGCGAGCCACATTTACCCCACGGCGTCCCGGTACTACACCAGCCCCCTGCAGCGCACCCAGCAGACGCTACGCCAGATTTACGGCGATGTGGACTTTACTGTGGTAGACAATTTCCGGGAAATGGATTTTGGCGCCTTTGAGATGCGTACGGTGGAAGAGTTGCAGCAGGACGCGGACTTTGTGGCGTGGAGCCGGGATGCGGCACGCAACCGTTGTCCCGGCGGCGAGAGCTTTGCCGATGTGCAGGCCCGTGCGCTGGAGGCAGTTAGCGCCATTCTGGCCTCCGGTGAGGATGCGGTGTGCGTGATCCACGGCGGTGTGATCGCCACGATGATGTTCCACTGGTTCCCGGGCAAGGCCTTTGACGACTGGATGATCCAACCCGGCACCGGTTGGTATATCACGGTGGAGGACGGCAAGCCCGTCAGCTATGTGCCGGTACCCTTTGCGGCGGAGTGAGGAGGAAGTATGGAAAACCTGAAAGATATTTGCCGCATTGCGGTGGTGCAGGCTGCGCCTGTGATGTTCGACAAGGACGCCTGCGTGGACAAGGTGCTGCGCTATATGGATGAGTGCGCTGCCAACGGCGCCGAGCTGATCGTCTTTCCGGAACTCTTTATCCCCGGCTATCCCTACGGCATGACCTTCGGTTTCACTGTGGGCAGCCGCAAGGCCGACGGGCGCCGTGACTGGAAGCAGTACTACGACAACTCCGTCACCGCCAAGGACCCCGAGATGCAGCGCATCATTGACCGGGCGGTGGAACTGGGCGTATACGTCAGCATCGGCTACTCTGAGCGGGACACCGTGACGGCCACCCTCTATAACTCCAACCTGATGATCGCACCCGACGGAACAGCCATGAACCACCGCAAGCTCAAGCCCACCGGCAGCGAGCGTGTGGTGTGGGGTGACGCGGAGCGGGACTTCTTCCCGGTGATGAACACCCCCTGGGGTCCCATGGGCAACCTGATCTGCTGGGAGAGCTATATGCCGCTGGCGCGAGTGGCGCTTTACCAGAAGGGCGTGACCATCTATATCTCCCCCAACACCAACGACAATGAGGAGTGGCAGAACACCATCCGCCACATCGCCATTGAGGGCCACTGCTACTTCGTCAACTGCGACATGTACTTCACCCGGGATATGTATCCCGAGACGGCCGGTGCGGCCGCCGAGATCGCCGCGCTGCCGGACATCGTCTGCCGCGGCGGCAGCAACGTCATCGACCCCTACGGCCACGCCGTCACCGACACGCTGTGGGACTGCGAGGGCGTGCTGTACGCCGATCTCGATATGCAGAAGGTGCCTGCCAGCCGTATGGAGCATGACGTGTGCGGACACTATGCCCGACCCGACGTGCTGGATTTGCAGGTGCGCGAGGGATAACAAAAAGATATAAAAAGAGGTATGGCGTAAGCCATACCTCTTTTTGGTTGTGTTTACATCCACTGCCAGCTTTCGCCCTCTGCGCAGAGGGACTTGGAATAGAACGCTTCCATGGCACGCACCAGCTGGGCAATTGTGTTTATTGGTGTGTGCGCCTTTAAACTTCGACAACCGGCGTAAAAGCAAGGTGGTCGGCAAGCTTGTTTTCATTAAGGCAACGAAAGAATCTCTGCGAAATGACATATAGTGACTCAGGCGGGCCTTCACCAAAAATAGGTGCGGTCATATAAAAGTCGAGCTCTTCCGGTATTTTAGAAAAATCCACATGCAACTGATAAGTTCGATCCACAGCGTATTGCGGTTTTCCGCACTGAGGGCAAAGAATCCTTTTTTCTCCGAAGCCGAGTTTGATGCAAGGCTCGTCAAGAATCTGCTGCGATGTTGTTTGGAAAATACGGCTGCTGCGTTCTCCGTTTTTCAAAATGACATCCTGAAAAACAAGGCCTTGGATTCCCTCATTTTTCACCAGCTCTTTCAGGCGGCTGTCTGCAAAGAGGACGGAAAAACCTGTCGACTCACACCAAAAAGCAGTGCGCGTTTTTGAAGAAGGTTCTTTCGCAATTTGCAGTGCTGCCACTTGGGATTCGTGCCGTTTCAAAATCATACCAACAGAGTTTGTCCATTGACAATTGTATCGATAAGCCTCGTCTTCATTCAAGATGTCAATCGTTTGGAGTTGCGACTGCATAACGAGCAGTTTGGCACTGTTGTACTCTGCTTCCGTATATTCGGGAAAGATGAGCGGAGAAGTGAAAGTGATCTCTTTCAGTTTGCGTAGGTGTGTCTCAATATCCGTTGTTGTGCTCCAAAGGTCAAACTTGATAAACCGGCCGCTTGTTTGATAAGAAAGTTGATGATTTTCCAGATAATCAACAAGTTCTTTTCGATAAGGTTTGCAGAAATAGTACCTGTATCGCATAGATCATCACCTTATATGGATAGTGGCTTCAGTTTGCAACGATCGGGATTCGGTCTGTTGGCTTACTTCCACTGCCAGCTATCGCCCTCTGCGCAGAGGGACTTGGAATAGAACGCTTCCATGGCACGTACCAGCTGGGCGTAGTCGGCGCTGCCCATGGTCTCGTAGCAAGAATGCATGGCCAGCTGACCCAAGCCGATATCCACCGCCAGCATGGGGCTCTGGGTGGTGGCGATACTGCCGAGGGTAGAGCCGCCGGGCAGGTCGGAGCGGTTGGCATAGCGCTGCACGCTGACACCGGCATCGCGGCACAAGGCCGTGAAGAGTGCGGCAGACACGCCGTTGGTGGTA
This sequence comes from Vescimonas sp., assembly GCA_045650885.1. GTDB lineage: Bacteria > Bacillota > Clostridia > Oscillospirales > Oscillospiraceae > Vescimonas. Next base: position 8,146 of record JAZRRQ010000008.1, read on the forward strand.
TAGCGCTGGTTGGCGTTATACTTGATGACCACGCCGCCGTTCAAGACGGGGGCATTATGGGCGTCAGACAGCTCGGGATGGTTGGGATGGATGGCGTGGGCGTTGTCGGCCGAGACCAGGAAGCTGCGCTCCAGAAGACGGGCGGCGTCGCAGCCAAGGGCGGCGGCGATGCGCTCCAGCGCCGTCTGCAGCAGGGTGGAGGCAGCGCCCTGACGGGTGGAACTGCCCACCTCCTCATTGTCGAAGAGGCAGTAGACGGCCACGGCGTCGCTCTCCTGCGCCGTGATGAAGCCTTCCAGGCAGCCGAAGGCACAGGCCAGATCGTCGATGCGGGGGGAGGAGAGGAACTCGCCACGGGCGCCCACCACGGCGCCGCTGTCACGGCAGACCAGATAGAGGTCATGCCCCAGAATGGCGTTCTTATCCACACCGGCCTCGTCTGCCACCAGCTCCATCAGCGCACCTTCGCCGCCGGACATGGCGCACAGGGGGAAGGTATCCACGTTGAGGTTGGCCTTGAAGCCGTTGTTGACCTCGCTGTTGAGGTGGGGGGCTACGCTGGGGATGATGGCCACATTCTGCGCAGGTGCCACCAGACGGCTGACGATGCGGTCGTTCTCCTCTGCCAGCACGCGGCCGGCAATGCCCAGCGGGCGGTCAAACCAGGTGTTGTTGATGGTGCCGCCGTAGCGCTCGGTATTGAGCTGCACGTAGTGACCGGCAGCGCCCCGCTCGCAGCCGGGCTTGAGCTTGAAGCAGGGGGCGTCGGAGTGGGAGGCGGAGACCATAAAGCCGGTGGGGGCGCCGGCAGGCAGGCGGAAGGCCACCAGCGTGGAGTCGTTGGCGGTGAAATAATACTTGCCGCCGGCTGTCAGCTGCCACGCATCGGCGGCGTTCAGCGCGGCGTAACCGGCATCACGCAGCGTGCGACGGGCGGTATCCACGGCGTGGAAAGCGGTGGGGGAAGCGGCGATCTGCGTCAGCAGACGGTCGTTGAGATGCTTTTCCATAGTTAGCTCCTTTTCTTTACAGCATTTCCAGCAGGCGCAGGTAGAACTCCACCGTGCGCAGCAGCGTGGCCACCGGCACGCGCTCGTTATGGCCGTGGATCATAGCGCGCTCTTCCTTGGAAAGGTGCATGGCGCTGAAGCGGTAGACATGGTCGGAGATGGCGCAATAGTTGCGCGAGTCACTGCCGGCCATCATCAGATAGGGGGACACCAGCGCCTCAGGCCACGTCTGGCGGATGGCAGTTCGCAGCGTCTCCCAAGCGGCACCGCCGGTTTTCGAAATGGCGGAAGGATTGCCGCCATCTACCACGCGGATGTCGATCTTGTCGTTGTTGACGACCTTTTTGAGGTAGGCGATGGCGCTGTCGATGGTGTCACCGTCCATGAGACGGACATTGATGCCCATGCTGGCCTTGGGGGGCAGCACGTTGTAAGCCTTACTTCCCTCCATGCGGGTGACGGCTACGGTGGTGCGCATCATGGCGTTGAGCTCGCCGCCGCTCTTTTTACAGATCATGTCCAGCACCGGCTCAAAGCACCAGAGGTTGGCAAAAATCATGCGGTAGAGGAAGCTGGAATGGCGGCCCAGCGTGTCAAACATCTCCGCCACGGGGCGGGAGAGGTGGCGGGGGAAAGGATGGTTCTCGATATCCACCGCCGCCTGACTCAGCTGGCCGAGGATGGTGTGGGGAGGGGGCGTGGAGGCGTGACCGCCTTGGGAAAGAAGACCCAGGTCGAGGCTGACGTTGCCCTTTTCGGCAGTACCGATGAGGGCGCACTGGCCATCCACACCGGGGAACACGTGGTCCACCACGGCGCCGCCCTCATCCAGTACCAGCGCGGGACGGATGCCCTGCTGGGCAAGGTAGTTGACAATGGCGCGGCAGGATTCGCCGTCAATCTCTTCCTCGCCGGAGAAGGAGAGGTAGAGGTCGTTTTTCGGCGTGTAACCACCGGCGAGGAGCTGCTCCAGCGCTTCCATCACGCCGCAGAGAGTACCCTTGGTGTCCAGCGTACCGCGGCCCCAGATAAAGCCGTCTTCCACCAGTCCGGAAAAGGCGGGCTTGTCCCAGCCGCTCTCGTCCACCGGCACCACATCGTAGTGGGACATGCACACGCTGGGTGCAGCGGCGCTCTCGCCCTTGAGGTGATAGAGAAGGCCGGTTTTGCCCAGCTTGGTGAGGGTGGCCTTTTCGTGGATCAGGGGGAAACGGTCGGCCAGCACCTGCTGGAAGCGGGTGAACTCGTCCCAGTCTACCAAAGATTCATCATGGCTGGACACGGTGCGGCAGCGGATCATGGCAGACATGTCGTCCACGATCTTCTCTTCATTGAGTGATACCGGCGCGGCGGCGACTTCTTTCTCTGCAGGGGGGGTGAAACGCAGCGTGCGGATGAGGACGATGGCGAGGAAAATCACCAGAATGGCGGGGAGAATCAACCAATACATATCTTACAGCCATCCTTTCTTATACATCACGCGGCCTGCGCCCAGAGCGATCAGCACGCCAACAGGCACCAACACGCCCACACTGCCGGCAAGACCCGGCACGCACAGGAACAAGACGATCATAAAGGCCAGAGGTGCGATGGCCAGCTTCACATTCTTGCTGATATACACCACGCCCAGACCGCCGAAGAGGGCGGGCAGAATGTTGTCAAAGGCGGGCTTCATGACGGGGGAATCCAGCACGGGGGAGATGAGGCGCAGCACGCACACGCCGATCAAAATCACGAAGGTGGTGACGATGGAGCAGGTGGCGATGGCGATGGTGGAGATGACCTCGCCCTCTTCCCTGCCGGGCTTGACGCCGGCGTTCTCCATGGCGCTCAATGCGCTGGGCGCCTTGAGGCTGGTGAGGTTGCCGGTGACGAAGGCCAGATACGTGCCGCCCACGCCCAGCATGGGGGTATAGGTCAGCACTTCGATGCAGCCCACGGTCCAGTAGATGGGGGCCACGCCCAGAAGACCCTTGAGAACGGCGGTCAGGGAGGGCCAGGCATTATAGTATACGCAGATGGCGATGGGAACCATCAGCACCACCACGGCAGCGGTCCAGATCCAGATTTTACCGTAGCGGTCGGTTTGAGTCATATAGTTACGCATTGTGCCTTCCCTCCTTACACCAGAATGGGGGTGATGACCACGGCGAAGACCATGGCCGCGATCATGCTGATGGACATGGCATAGGTCTCCAGCCACTGCATCTTGCATTTCTTAATGAGGATGCCGCAGATGGCCATGACAAGGGCGGATACCAGCAGCACGAAGATGGGGATCCAGCCGGAAATACCGCTGCGGATATCGGCGAAGACCATGCCGAGGAAGGCGGAGATCATGCCGAGGAACAGGGAGGTCATGAAAATATCGCTCCACTTTTCATCGCGCTTGCGCAGAGTGGTCATGCCGCCCTGAATCTTCTTCATCAGAATAGGGGGCAGGATGATGCTGGGCAGGATACCCAGTGTCATGACCCAGGCGATGGCGGAGTAGACCTTGGGATCGGTGATCAGCTCCGACAGGGAGATGTTCAGGGCATTGGCGGTGGAGGTGGCGGCGGGCAGCTCATAGGTCAGCGCGCCGATGACGCTCATGCGGATCCAGGGCAGGGGGATGCCCAGAAATTTGGAGAGGGTCACCACGCCCAGCAGGATGGAGACAGCCGGTGCGATGGTGAAGACGGCGGTGGCTTTCACGGTCTTGCGGAGCTTGGCTTTGTCAATGCCCAGTTCCACGGCGCGGCGCCAGGCACGCACCAGAAAGAACACGGACTGCGCCAGCACGAAGAGGATCACGCCTGCGCCGATGATGTACATAAAGGTACTGTTGGGTGTAAAATTCATCAGTTTGTTCCTCACTTTCCCGCCCGAAAAAGGGCGAAATGGGTTAAATTTTATTATACCTTATTTAACGGGACGTGTAAAGGGGAAAGGAATGGCTCGCTGCTGTGGCGAAGACAGGACAAGGCGGCGATATCGTAGGGAGTCGGTGAGTATCAGCGAAACGGACGATCTCTCCGGCTGCGTTCTGCAGGGTGCGGCGGTAAAAAAAGACCACCCCGCGGGGTGGTCTTGTGGTTTGCATCATGAGATTCACTTGTTTTTCAGATACACTTTCAGCCACAAAATGGCTTGGCGGTCAAAATAAGCCTAAATAAAACATCGCGTATCCAAGGAGAAAAGCTGTTGCGGCGAAAGTGAGAGAGGAGGCAATCGTATAGCGAATTGCCCGCTCATCGCCTTTGATATGGAGGGTGATAGCAGCAATCAGACAAGGGGGAAAGGCTAATGCGGTGAGGATAAAAAGAACGATCAAAAACATAAAACACTCCTTTCACATTGCATACACTACGGCCAACTTACTTTTATCATAAGTATAACATGAATCGGGGATGTTTTCAATAAAAAAGCGGAGAAACCAAAGTTTCTCCGCTTTTGTGGGAAATATCATGATTGTTCCAGATACACTTTCAGCCACAAAATGGCCTGACGGTAGCCGTCCAGGCCGAGGCCCATATAGGTCTTGACGCAGGCGCGGCCGGCGTAGGAAACCTGCCGGAAGTCCTCGCGCTGGGACACATCGGAGATGTGCACCTCTACCGCCGGGATGCCCACGGCCTTCAGGGCGTCGAGGATGGCGATACTGGTGTGGGTATAGGCGGCGGGGTTGATGACGATGCCGTCCACCTTGCCGTAGGCGGCCTGAATAGCGTCCACAATGGCGCCCTCGTGATTGGACTGAAAGAGCTCGGCCTCGATGCCGTTTTCCTCACAGGTCTTGCGGCACAGAGCGCACAGGGCGGCGTAGTTCTGCGTGCCGTAGATGGCAGGTTCACGCAGACCCAGCAGATTCAGGTTGGGGCCGTTAATGACGAGAAATTTCATACCAATGCCTCCTTGATGGCAGTGATGGTGGCGTCCAAAGCACCGTTATTGTCGACCACATGGTCGCAGAATTTTTCATAAAGGGGGCGGCGGATGGCATACATAGCCTCCAGCTTGCCGCTTTGCGACAGGGGGCGACCATCGGTGGGAAGTGCGGAAAGATCGCGCTGCAGCCAGAAAATGGTGCCGTTTTGGTGCAAAAGGGGATAGTTTTCATCCCTTGTGACGCAGCCGCCGCCGGTGGCGAGAATGATGCCGCTGCGCTTGCCCAGCTGGGCAATGGCCTCGGTTTCCAGACGGCGGAAGGCATCTTCACCCTGCGTGGCGAAGATCTCGGGAATGGGCATACCGGCCAGTTCCACGATGAGGGCGTCGCTGTCGCAGACCTCGCGGCCCAGAGCTTCACCCAGCGCCGTGGCCACGGTGGACTTACCGCAGCCGGGCATGCCGATGAGCACGATGTTGCGCGTGTCGCGGCGCAGGAGTGACTCGATGCGCAGCGTTTCGCTGTCGGGGATGGTGGTATCCTGCCAGATCTCGCTGGCGCGCTTGGCCTGCGCCACCAGCATGTGTAAACCGCCGTAAGCGGGGATGCCCAAGGCTTCTGCGTGCAGCATCAGCGCCGTGCGCTCCGGGTTATAGACGATGTCGAATATCGCCTCGCACCGGGGAAAGGCGGTAAGGTCGACGGGGGATTCCCCGTTGTGGGGATACATGCCCACCGGGGTGGTGTTGACGATGAGGGCGGCATCGGCGTGGCGGGAGAGGTTGGCATAATGATCCTCGCCGCTGCGGGAGATGACGATCACCTCCGCGCCCCGCGCGCGC
>JAZRRQ010000009.1:0-2287 GCA_045650885.1 Vescimonas sp.
GAGGTTTCCGCCAACTCCGAAGAGGGCGAAGTGGTCTCCACCATCGCTATCGCCGTTTCCAGCATCGTCACCACCATCATTATTATTATCGGTGTGATCCTGATCGTGCCGCTGACTCCCGTGCTGCAGGCACCGGTGCTGCAGCCGGCCTTCGACCAGATCCTGCCGGCTCTGTTCGGTGGTCTGGGTGTGGCCTTCGTTTCCAAGAACTGGAAGATCGCCGTGGCGCCCATTCTTTTGATGCTGATCCTGTTTATCTTCGTGCCGGCGCTGAACTCCGGTACGGTAGGTATCATGGTGCCTGTCAGCGCCCTGTTTACCATCGCCGTGGCACGGATCCTGTATAAGCGGGGTGTGCTGTAATGGTCGGCTATATCATTTTGGGCATCGTCGCCCTTTTGCTGGCTGTTCTGCTGATCCGCACCGTCGCGTTCCGCCCCAAGGCACAGCCGCCGCTGACCGGGGAAGCCGTTTCCTTTGACAAGGATGCCGCTGTGGATGCGCTGCAAAAATTGGTGCAGTGCAAAACCATCTCCTACAACGACCGGGCCGCGGAGGATGAGGCGGAATTTCGCAAACTCATCGACCTGCTGCCGGGTCTGTATCCCAAGGTATTTGAGGTCTGCAGTTTTCAGGAGCTGCCGGACCGGGCGCTGCTGTTTCGCTGGCCCGGCAAGAAAAGCGACGCGCCCTCGGTAATGATGGCCCACTACGATGTGGTGCCGGTGAATGAAGACAGCTGGGACAAGCCGCCCTTCTCCGCCATTATTGAAGACGGCGTGATGTGGGGTCGTGGCACCCTGGATACCAAGGTCACCTTTAACGGTGTGCTGTCCGGTGCCAACGCTCTGATCGCCGACGGCTTCGTGCCGGAAAACGACATCTACTTTGCCTTCTCCGGTGGCGAAGAGGTCAACGGCATGGGCGCTGTAAACATCGTCAACTACTTTCAGGAAAACGGCATTCAGCCTGCCCTGGTGGTGGACGAAGGCGGCGCCGTGGTGGAGAACGTGTTCCCCGGTGTGAAAGCACCTTGCGGCATGATCGGCATTGCGGAAAAGGGCATGATGAATGTGCAGTACACCGCCCGGTCAAACGGCGGTCACGCCTCTGCCCCCTCCCCCAAGACACCCATTACCACCCTGGCAAATGCCTGCCGCCGAATCGTGAAGCATCCCTTCAAAATGCACATCACGAAACCTGCCGCAGAGATGTTCGATACCCTGGGTCGCCACTCTTCCTTTGTGTTCCGGCTGCTGTTTGCCAACCTGTGGCTGTTCAGACCCGTGCTGAATCTCTACTGCAAGCTGACCGGCGGCGAAATTAACGCATTGGTGCGCACCACCACCGCCTTTACCATGATGGAGGGTAGCAACGCCCGGAACGTGATCCCTGCCCAGGCAAGTTTGGTGAGCAATATGCGGCTGAATCCTGCCGACTCCGTGGCATCTGCCGCCGACTATCTGCGAAAGACGGTCAAGGACGATGCTGTGGAGACCACGGTACTGGAGAGCTTCGAGCCCAGCCCCATTTCCGAGACCGGCTGCGAAAGCTGGGATAAGGTGGCTGCCGCTGTGGCGAACACCTGGCCCGGCTGCATCGTGTCCCCTTATCTGATGGTGCAGTGTTCCGACTCCCGCCACTACCGGGATTTGTCGAACCACGTCTACCGGTTCTCTGCCATGGATATGACCGCCGAGGAGCGCAAGTCCATCCACGGCAACAACGAAAAGATCCGGCTGGAATCCATTGCCAAAGCAGTGGAGTTCTACATCAGACTCATGAAAAAGTGCTGATAAAAAAGCACCGCCCAAGGGCGGTGCTTTTTTATACTCTTTCCAATTTGTCGCCAAACAGCGCTTCAAATTCTTCCAGCGTGCCTTTTGACAGAAGATTCTTTTGGCAGATGTACTGCGTGCTCATATTTCCAAAAGGAAATTTCAGTTCATAAAACTCGCCGTGATCGTAAACCTTGCTCACAACGTCAATATTCTTACTTTGTTCCGTGGCATCTGATTCGTAAGTAACATAGCCATCCTTTACATATACCCTTTTGGTGATGAACTTCTTATCTTCTTTTTTACTTTTAGGAAGCTGGATCACTACAATACCCATAACCATAACAAATGCATAACCAGGTAGAATCAGCCACATACGTGTCATAATCGCCAAGATCATAATGATCGGCATAACCAAAAGCAACGCAACCAGCATGATATTTCTTCCCATCCTGCGGTTTATCTTGTCATAGTGTTTCTTTGCCGCGCCGGTTATATATCCGTTAAAT
>JAZRRQ010000010.1:0-9800 GCA_045650885.1 Vescimonas sp.
ATTCACTTGACCGAAGTCTTGATCCAATAAGTTCCGTTCGACTTGCATGTGTTAAGCACGCCGCCAGCGTTCGTCCTGAGCCAGGATCAAACTCTCAATAAATGGTATCTAAACAGCTTTCGCTGTTCAAATCTTTATCGAGCTATTTGTCATAGCTTAAAACTTTTTATCCTTACGCTTTTCCCGGTAATTGACTAAACCCGGTACTTCGCGCAAGCTTCTAGTCGCACATTTCTGTGCTCCCGTCTGGTGCTTTTCGTTTCGTTCATTGTTTAATTTACAAGGTACACGTCCCTTAGCGGAACATTACAGATATTACCACAATGTTTCGCGTTTGTCAACACCTTTTTTCAAAAGTTATCGACTTTTTTTGGACCCGCTGACTGATCTCGCAGACAGCTTTGATAGAATACCATGTCACCTCCGTTTTGTCAATCCCCTTTTTTCAAAAACTTTCACTTTTTTAAGCATTTGTAATTCCTGTCAAAACAGGTACTTATTGCCCCCTCCGCACATGTGCCAACTGCACCATATTGCATCGTTCTATCGCTTATGATATACTATATATAAATATCGAACGGAGTGTGCATCACTATGAGCCGTTACCAATATCTGCTGTTTGACGCTGACAATACCCTTTTTGATTTCGAAGCTGCCAACCACAACGCCTTCGCTAAGACGTGCGAATACTGCGGTCTCGATTACAGCGAAGAGTTGTATGAGTTCTATGAGTCCATCAACCGCCCCCTGTGGCATCAGCTGGACCGCGGCGAAGTGACCAAGGAGTTTCTGGTGGTGGAGCGGTTCCGCCGCTTTCTGGAGCAGTTGGGCATCGACCGCGATCCCGCCGAGTGTAACCGCATCCAGCTGACCAATCTCGGCCTGAGCACCACGCTCCTCCCCCACGCGCTGGAGGTCGTGCAGAAGCTCAGCCAAACCCATAAACTCTACATCGTCACTAATGCTGTGGCATCTGTACAGCGCGCGCGGCTGAGTGCCAGCGAGATTGCCCCGTACATCACCGCCGCCTTTATCTCCGAGGAGGCAGGCGCCGCCAAACCCAGCCTCGCTTATTTTGATTATGTCATGGCCCGCATTGATGACATCACCCGCGAGAACTGCCTGGTGATCGGCGATAGCCTCTCCAGTGACATCCAGGGTGCCAACAATGCAGGGCTGCCGGCCTGCTGGTATAACCTGAAGGGTGAACCGCGCCCCGAATCTCCCCACGTTGACTACGAAATCCGCGACCTGCGTGAGCTGTACGATATTGTATAAGGAGTAATATGATGTCCAGACTGGAAGAAGTCGAACTGACCAACATGTGCATGGTCTGCGACGGAAGCGGCAACGTGCTTGTGCAGAACAAAAAGAACCACCCCGTGTGGCACGGCTGGAATTTTCCCGGCGGTCACGTGGAAAAGGGAGAATATGTCACGCCGTCCGTTATCCGAGAGATTAAAGAGGAAACCGGATTGACGATTGAAAATCCCCGTCTCTGCGGCATCAAAGAGTTCCATACAGCAAAAGGCGGCAAGCGGTACATCGTTTTTCTCTATGTGGCCAATCAGTTTTCAGGCGAATTGAAATCCTCCGGCGAAGGCGAAGTCTTTTGGTATCCCCTCTCCCGGCTCCCTTTGTCCGATCAGTTGATCGATGGTTTCGGCGAAATGCTGCGCGTTTTCACTTCCAACGAAATCAGCGAAGTTTTTTACGAGCGGAAGGACGGACAGCTGGATACGGTATTCTGCTGAGTCTTAAATACTCCATTACGGAGATACAATAATAATAGGATAAGATGGAGGTCACACTATGTCCATGAACTGCACCCGCTGCGGCGGCGAAATGAATCTCATCAAACGCGAAAAGCTGCAGCTGGGTCAGACCGGCTGGATTTTGGGCGACTGGCCCAACCTGATTGCCGGCGCTCTGGAGGTGGAGATCTTCTGCTGCAATGGCTGCGGCAAGCTGGAGTTCTACCGCGCCGACATGCACGAAGAGCGCACCTTCGTGCCGGCCCAACACGAGCCCAGTGACCTGCCCCAGAAAATCTGCCCCAAATGCGGCATCAAGCACGACTTTGACTATCCCGCCTGCCCTCTGTGCGGTCACAAGTATGAGTAAGGAGAGTTTCACATGATGGCTTTTTCTATGGTTGGAATCCTCCTCCCCGCCGCCATTGTGGTGGGCATCGTCCTTGCTGTCCTCTGGATCAGCCACCGGTAAGAAGAACAAAAACCACCCCATACGGGGTGGTTTTTTATTTGCTTCGCAGAATTCGCCGCCTCAGCGGCGAACAAAGTCAAATCCGTTTTCCGAAGCGACATGTGCGCAGCAGCGCGCTGCAAACCTCATTGAAAACCGTCGGGTTTTCAATGACTACAAAAACATCTCCACTTCGCCGCGGCGCTCATACATCTCCTCCAGCTCGTGCTGGTGGTAGAGATATCCCGCGTCGGTGAAGTATTTTGCTCCCGTGGGACAACCCTTGACACAGGCGCAGCACTTGATGCAAATGCCCGCCACCTCAGCCACGTTGTCAGCCTTGATAGACCCCATGGGGCACTTTTCGACGCAAAGTCCGCAGCCGCCGCACTTGGCCATATCCGTCACCGGCTTTACCTTGAGGATGTTGATGAAATTTCCCTCGCGATCCCGGGGCTGATAGTAGGGGCGGATAGGCTCTTCGCCCCGCACCGCCACCGCCTCGGTAGGCGTGAAGGGCAGACGGCGCACTTTGCGGCCCACAGCCTCACCAAAACCCTCCATCAGCACGCAGTCCTCCCCATCGGGACGACCGGCAGCCAATACCGTAGAGAAGGAATGCTCCCCCACAAATGCGGCCGCCGCCACGCAGGCAAAGTGGTTCGCCGTGAGGATATTGCGCAGCTCCACGAGGGCATCGTCATAGTTGCGGTTGCCGTAGAGCACCACCGGCACGGCCAGCGCGCCACCCCCGATGACCTGCTGCGTCAAAAAGGGCAGCAGTACGTTGGGCACGCGACCGGCATACACCGGCACGCCCAAAATCACCAGATCACCGGTAGAAAACTGCAGCTTCCCCTGCCGTTCCTGCGGCAAGGTAAAGCTGACGCTCTGCCACGGCGCATCCAGTACCTGCGCCGCAGCGCAGGCGATGGTTTCCACTGTCTTGCGGGTAGTTCCTGTGGCGCTGAAATACACCGCCCACACGTTTCTCGGACGCATACGCCGCCCTCCTTACAGGGAAAAGTCTTCCTGTTTGAGTTTCTGGCTCTCCAGCTTCACAGGGCGGGGCGGCACCCGTTTGAGGGGATCGTAGCGGAACGCACCGCAGTGATACTCAGCCGCCACGATGCCGCGCTTGACGCAGGCCACTTCCGTCTCGCTGAACTGGCAGCCCTTCTCGCAGTAAGCGCAGCGGGGCTCAATGTTTTTGCGAAAGAGTTTCATGTCGTTTCTCCTCTCACAGCGTGTAGAGCTTCACAGCCCCGTCTTCCACGGTAGCCTTGATGTGGGTGATGGGATGATCGTAGCTGTTGATGATGCGGCTGGCCATCTCGTCCTCCAGTTCCTTCTGGATGGTGCGGCGGAGATTCCGGGCGCCGTAGGTGGCGGAATAGGACTTCTCCACCAGCAGGTCAAGGAGCGCCTCGTCGTAGGTGAAGGTATAGCCCTTCTCCTTCAGAGAATCCTGCAGCTCGCCCAGCATGATCTTGGCGATACCGCGGAAATGCTCCTCGGTGAGGCGGTTGAAGTAGATGATCTCATCCACGCGGTTGATGAACTCAGGGCGCAGGAACTCCCGCAATGCCTTCATCACACGCTCCTTATCCTGATCGCCGCTGCTGCGACCAAAGCCCACGCTGCCCACGCCCTTGTCGGAGCCTGCGTTGGAAGTCATGACGATGACAGTATTTTCAAAATTCACCTTGCGGCCATGGGCGTCGGTCAGCTCGCCGTCGTCGAGAATCTGCAGCAACACGTTCAGCACATCGGGGTGGGCCTTCTCGATCTCGTCAAAGAGCACCACGCTGTAAGGCTTGCGGCGGATCTTCTCGGTCAGCTGACCTGCCTCATCGTAACCCACGTAGCCGGGGGGCGAACCCACGATACGGGAAACGGAGTGCTTCTCCATAAACTCGGACATATCCAGACGAATGAGGGACTCGGGCGCATTAAAGAGGTCGTCAGCCAGCTGCTTGACCAGTTCCGTCTTGCCCACGCCGGTGGAACCCACGAAGATGAAGCTGACCGGCTTATGCTTGGGTGAGATGCCCACGCGGTTACGGCGGATGGCGGCAGCCACGGCATCAATGGCTTCGTCCTGACCCACAATATGCTGGCGCAGACGACTGCCCAACTCGGCCAGGCGTTTGAACTCCTCTTCCCGGATGCGGCTGGCAGGGATCTTGGTCCACAGCTCGATGACACGGGCAATGTTCTCCATGGTCAGCTCCGGCATACCCTTGGCTTCCAGTTCGTCCAGTTCTGCCTGCAGGCGCATCTCCTGACTGCGCAGCTCGGCAATGCGGGCGTAGCGCTCGTCCATATCGGCACCCTCAGGGTCAGCGCTCATCAGCGTCTCGCGCTCAAAGGTGACGTTTTCCAGATCCTGCTTCACTTCCATACGGCGGTTGATGCCCGCATCCTTCAGGTTCATGTCCGAGCAGGCCTCGTCAATGAGGTCAATGGCCTTGTCGGGCAGGAATCGATCGGTAATATAGCGCTCGGACAGCACCACCGCCTGACGCAGCACGCCGTCGGGAATCCGTACGCCGTGGTGCGCTTCATAGTAGTGCGCAATGCCCTTGAGAATCTTCAGCGTGTCCTCAATGTTGGGCTCGCTGACAGTAACAGGCTGGAAGCGGCGCTCCAGCGCGGTATCCTTTTCGATGTGCTTGCGGTATTCATTGAACGTAGTGGCGCCGATGACCTGAATCTCGCCGCGGGAGAGGGCAGGCTTCAAGATATTGGCGGCGTTCATGCTGCCCTCGGCGTCACCTGCACCCACGATGTTGTGCACCTCGTCGATCACCAGAATGATGTTGCCCAGCTTGCGGATCTCCTCAATGAGACCCTTCATGCGACTTTCAAACTGGCCGCGGAACTGAGTGCCGGCCACCAGAGCCGTCAGATCCAGAAGATAGACCTCCTTAGCGCGCAGCTTGAAAGGCACATCACCTGCCACAATGCGCTGGGCCAGACCTTCAGCGATAGCCGTCTTGCCCACACCGGGCTCGCCGATGAGACAGGGGTTATTCTTCTGGCGGCGGTTGAGAATCTGCACCACGCGCTCGATCTCCTGCTCGCGGCCAATGACGGCGTCCAGCTTACCCTGACGGGCCCGCTGGCTGAGATTGATGCAATAATTATCCAGGAACTTGTGCTTTTTCTCGCCCTTGCGGTCTTTTTTCTCCTCACGGCCGCTGCCGGAGGCGGGCTGCTCGCTCTTTTCGGCAGGGGCAGCGCCACCAAAGAGGCGGTTCAGGAAGGGGAAGGTCGCGGTCTTGCCGCTCTCCTCATCGCCTTCATCCTCGTCGCCGCCGTCCTCCAGCTCCTCGGCACCGCCGAAAGCCTGCATCATCTCGTTATTGATGCCCTCCAGATCCTCGGGGGTGATGCCCATACGGCGCATCATCTCCTCCACCTGCGGCAGCTTGAGTTCCGCCGCACACTTGAGGCACAGACCCTCGTTGACTGCCTCGCCTTTTTCGTTCATGCGGGAGATGAACACAACGGCTACGTTTTTCTTACATTTGGAACAAATTGTCGGTTGCATGGTTTCCCTCCGTTGATGGGTATATGGTAGACCGGCCCAAAGCCGGCGAATTTACAAAGATGTAAGTAAGCTCAGGGGACTATTGTGGACAAAAAACTGCAGCAGCCGCGAGTTTTCCACCATCTCGCCTGTCAGTACCAGGTCAAAACGCTGCAGCAGCCACACAGCCAGAAAGACCAGCAGCACGCCCCAAATCAGGCCCAAAGCGCCGCCGCCCAGTGCATTGACGGTGCGCAGCACCGGCAGCTTCACCAGCAGGTGTATCGGCTTCATCAACAGCCACAGCACCAGCAGCAGCACCAGAAAGGCCGCCAGATATACGACAGCGTAGGCCACAGATTGCGCCACACTGTCACTGACAGCGTGCAACAGATCCATGCCCGTCTCTTTCACTTTGTCCGTCACTTCGTCCACCATTTGCTGCAGGCTCTCACCGTCGAAGTGGAAGACAGAGAGCATGGACTCAGCATCGGCGGCATTCTCCGTTGTCAGTTTTTCCAGGATATTCTCCTCAATCACCGGCCCCAGCCACTGAGCCACAGGCTCGGCAAGGGCATTGGCCACAAAGGACGCACCGATAAAGGCAGCCGCCATGATCACCACACCGGCCAGACTCTTCACCAGACCCTTGTGGGCGCCCTGCACCACTGCCAGCACCAGCACCACCGCGATCACAATATCCGCGATGATGGCAGGATTTTCCCAAAACATACGGTTTCCCCTCCTTTAGGGCAAATACAAACTGGCGGCGTCCGAGCCCACCAGCACTGCGCTGCCGTCAGCACGCATGAGCACCAGCTTTGCCGAGCTCATGTCCTCCAGCCGTGCGCAGACCTCCAGATTTTTGTCGTAGATCACCAGTTCGTCGCTGTAAAGCACCGCCACATATTTGCCTGCGGCAGAGAGACTCAGCACTTCCTTGTCCACATCTACGATGGCCAGCTGCACACCGTTCTCATCCACAGTGGCCAGCTGCGTCTGGGTGCCGAATTTATAGCGTCCCAGCAGCACGGCGGTAAACCCGTCACCCTCCAGACTGCAGCGGCGCAGATACGTTCCTTCAAAGTCATAGAACGCAGACGTTTCGCCGCCGGAGGTCAGGAAGTACAGGCCGTCCTCACCCACGGCGCACCAGCGCTTGCCCACCTGGCCCAGCTCATATACAGCGCTGCCGGTGAGTTCACTGCCGCCCAGCGGCTCGGTGCTGTCCAGCGCATAGACCACCACGCTGCTGGCAAATGCACCGTCGGTCTGTCCCAGCGCCACGGCTGCCATGCTCCGTCCGTCACGGGACACCGATGCCGTCATCAAAAACCGATCGGAGGAGTTGAAGGCAAAAATCCTCTCGCCCTCTTCATTGTATACCGTCACAGCAGCCTTGTAGCCGCTCTTGTTGGTGGTCACTGCCAACGCGCCTTTTTCGTTGATGCTGCAGGCCAGGATCGCACCATCCGCCGTCAGGCGGCGCACAAGCCCCCGGTCGTTGATCACGTGGATGTCGGTACCGCCGATGTCGTATATCACTGCCAGCCGCCCGTTGCTGACTGCAGCGCTGCGGCTGAACTTCACGTCGGCATTATAGCGGACCGTTCCGTCCTCGCCCATCGCCAGAATACGACGGGACGTGGCCTGAATGAGCGTACCGCCCAAAGACACATAGCAGCCGTCTTTCTCCGAGGCGTAGGTATACAGCTTGGCGCAGCCCGTCTCGTCCTTCTCTGCCGAAGCGTAGATCACAGCGCGGCGCAGACCGTCAAAGGCGGTGGAATCCCACAGCACGGCTGCCAGCACCACCAGCACCACGCCCAGTACCACACCGGCCAGACGAACCCAGCGGCGGCCGTAGCGTTTCTTTTCAATTCTCTTGGGGGCTTCCTCCTGAGGATTGCCCCGGGCAAACTCGATTTTTTTATCCATTGAGCCGCTCATCCTCATACCAAACACGGGTCAAGTACAATCCTCCCGGCGGCACCGTAGGGCCTGCCAGCGTCCGGTTTCCGGAATCCAGAATCACCGGGATATCCTCCGGCGTCAACTTGCCCTCTGCCGCATACAGCACAGTGCCGGTAATGGCCCGTACCATATTATACAAAAAGCCGTTGGCACAGACCTTCAATTCCAAAAGATCGCCCCGCCGCTCCACATAGCAGTAGTGGATGGTGCGCACCGTGCTTCTCACATTGGTGCCCACCGAACGCACGGCGGCAAAGTCGTGGGTGCCCTCAAACATACGGGCAGCCCGGTTCATCACTTCCTCGTCCAGCCGCTTGGGGTAGAAATAAGCGCGGTTGACGTAGAAAGGATTCTTGATGCGGGAGTTGTAGATGCGGTAGGTATACTCTTTCTTGACGCACGAGCCGATGGCGTTAAAGTCTTCATCCACCTCATAGGCCGCCTTCACCACAATATCCTCCGGGATATGGGTATTGACGGCAAAAGGAATGCGGTCCACCGGAATGCGGGATTCGGTGCGGAAATTGGCCACATAGTGCTCGGCGTGAACACCGGCATCGGTGCGGCCGCAGCCCACCACCTTGATCTTCTCACCGCAGACCATGGACAGGCCGCGCTCCAGCGTCTCGGCCACAGTGACCTCCGTTTTCTGCACCTGCCAGCCGTGGTAGGCCGAGCCGTTATACATCAGAATCAGGGCAATGTTACGCATCTGCCCACCACCTTTCTCAAAAAATCAAACTGCCTCTTCGCCCCCCACTCTGAGGGAAGGGGGCGGCGCAGCCGCCGATGAGGGGAACAACACAGGATTTCTTACAGTCCCCACTGCCGCAGCGCAATCACTGCGGCGCACAGCACCACAAACCCGGCCATCACAACCCAGTCGCGGCCCTTATAGCGCAGCACATGCAGCGCCGTGCGGCCCTCACCGCCGTGATAGCAGCGGCACTCCATGGCTGTGGCCAGCTCATCGGCCCGGCGGAAAGCGCTGATAAAGAGGGGCACCAGAATGGGCACCAGCGCTTTTGCCCGCTGCAGCAGATTGCCCGACTCAAAATCGGCGCCGCGTGCCTTCTGAGCCGACATGATCTTGTCCGTTTCCTCGATGAGGGTGGGGATAAACCGCAGCGCAATGGACATCATCATGGCCATCTCATGTACCGGCAGATGCAGCTTCTTCAAGGGAGAGAGCAAACTCTCCAAACCGTCGGTCAAGCTGATGGGGCTGGTGGTGTAGGTCACCAGGAACGTGCCCATGATCAGCATCACAATGCGCAGCACCATATACACGGCACGCTCCAGACCTTCCCACGTGATGCTGCGCAGCAGCCACACATCGGCAACGGGCGTACCTTCGTTGAAAAACAGATTCATCAGCGCCGTGAAAACGATGATGATATAAACCGGCTTGAGACCGCGGGTCAAAGACTTCAGTTTCACCTTGGACACGCAGATGCTCACTGCCAGCACCAGCGCCACTACGCCATAGCCCACAAAGCTCTTGGCGCAGAAGAGGGCCACGATGTAGAGGGCCACGCACACCAGCTTGGCGCGGGGGTCCAGCCGATGCACCAGCGTCGTTCCGGGGAAAAACTGGCCCAGCGTAATATCCTTAAGCATGCCCCACGCCCCCTTTCAGGCGCAGCAGCGCAGTTTTCAGTTCCTCCACCGTGTAAACGGCGGTATCGATCTCCAGTCCGCGGCGGCGCAGCTCCATGGCGATTCTGGTCACCTGCGGCACATCCAGTCCCACCGCTTCCAGCTCCGCAGCGCGGGCAAAGACCTCTCGGGGTGTGCCGTCCATGTAGTTGTGACCGCCCTTGAGCACCACAATGCGGTCCACATTCTGGGCGATCTCCTCCATGGAGTGACTCACCAGAATGACGGTGGTGCCTTTCTCTTCATGGTAGGCGCGGATCTGGGCAAGGATCTTCTCCCGACCCGCCGGATCAAGACCAGCGGTAGGCTCGTCCAAAATCAGCACCTTCGGTTCCATGGCGATGACACAGGCGATGGCTACGCGGCGCTTCTGTCCGCCGGAGAGTTCAAAGGGCGACTTGTCCAGCAGATCCTCGCTAAGCCCAAC
>JAZRRQ010000011.1:0-2359 GCA_045650885.1 Vescimonas sp.
CCACCTACCCTCTAAATGTGGATCGGGTGGAGGATATCCGCACCGGCGAGGACGGCCTCAACCGTCTGGTTATTAAGGACGGTAAAGCCTATGTAGAGACCGCCTCCTGCCCCGACGGCATCTGCGCCGCCCACAGGCCCATCCATCGAGAGGGCGAGAGCATCGTCTGCCTCCCCAACAAAGTGGTGATCACCGTTAAAACCGCCGACGCCACAAACCAACCGGACATTGTTGTATAATGTAGTATGAAAGGGGTGTCCGCTATGCATAATAAAATTAAGGACACCGCCTTTCTCGGTTTGTGCGTGTCGCTGGCGCTGGGTCTGGCCTACATCGAGGTGCTGATGCCCCCGGTATTCCCATCGGTTCCCGGTATTAAGATGGGTCTGCCCAACATCATCCTCATCTTCTTGCTGTATCGCCGGGGCCTCGCCTCGGCGGCCACAGTCTCTCTGCTGAGAATGGTGCTGGTGACCCTGCTGTTCGGTAACTGGATGGCTCTTCTGTACAGTCTGGCCGGCGGCGTGCTGAGTATGGCGGTGATGGCCCTGCTGAAAAAGCTGAACTTCCTCTCTGAGACGGGAGTCAGCGTGGCCGGCGGCGTCACCCACAACGTGGGGCAGATCCTGATGGCCATGTGGCTGATGAACACCGCCGAATTGGGGTATTACCTCATCGTGCTGGCGGTGACCGGCACCATTGCCGGCTTGCTCATCGGTCTGTGCGGCTCTCTGCTGATTCGCCGCATTCCTAAGAAATGGTAATATATTGTTTTTTCTTTAACAACCCTATTGACAACGCAACCAATATGTGTTAGTATTCCTTTGTGCGCAAACCCATTAAATTTTAGGAGGAAAATCATCATGAAAAAGTTTTTTGCACTGATCCTGGCTGTTGCTATGCTGTGCACCCTGTGCGCTTGCGGTCAGAAGCCCGTTGACAACAACGGCGACAACAACAACCAGACCCCCGCTACCCTGAAGTTCGGCGCTGCCGTGTACATCCCCGCTCTGACCGGTTCTGACGCTACCGAGGAGAAGAACGGCGCTGGCCAGATCGACATCACCATGGCCGCTGTGTCCATCGACGCTGACGGCAAGATCGTTGACGTGGCTATCGACACCGCTCAGAACAAGATCGCTTTCACCCTGGATGGTAAGGCTATCGCTAACGACGGTTTCAAGACCAAGTACGAGCTGGGCGCTGCCTACAACATGAAGCCCGCTTCCCCCATCGGCAAAGAGTGGAACGAGCAGATGGATGCTTTCCGCGCTCTGATCAAGGGCAAGACCCTGGCTGAGGTTAAGGCTCTGGTCGGCGAGGGCAACAAGGGCACCGATGAGGTTGTCAATGCTGGCTGCACCATGAAGATCGCTGACTACGTTGGCGCCGTGGAGAAGGCTTTCGCCGCTGCCAAGGATTCCAACGTGACCGCTAACGACAAGGTTAAGGTTACCGCTGTTTCCGCTCAGTCCGTCGCTGACGCTACTGCTGATGCCGCCGGTAAGAGCCAGGTCGACACCACCATCTTCTTCTCCGCTGTGAACGCTGAGGGTAAGGTTGTTGCTTGTGTCACCGACTGCGTGCAGGCTAAGTTTGCCTTCGACGCTGCCGGTAAGTCCACCACCGATACCGCCGCTGCCGTGAAGAGCAAGCTGGAGCTGGGCGATGCCTACAACATGAAGCCCGCTTCCCCCATCGGCAAGGAGTGGTTCGAGCAGGCTGCTGCTTTCGACAGCCTGTGCATCGGCAAGACCGCTACTGAGATCCAGGCTCTGCTGGCCGACGGCGGCAAGGGCACCGAGGATGTCATCAACGCCGGTTGCACCATGAAGATTGGTGACATGGTTGCTGCTGCTGCCAAGATCTAATCGATCCAATCGCTAACTGAAACAAAAAAACGGGAGGGGCTTTCCCCTCCCGTTTTTTACACGGTAAGAGTGCCTATGAAAAGACGTATTCTGTGCGCCGTGCTGGCCGTTTGCCTGCTGTGCGCCGTCCTGCCCTCCTGCGGCAAGACCACCGAAACAAAATTGGATAAGTTTTCCGCCTATTCCTTCGACTGGTTCGATACCGCCACTGTCATCAGCGGCTACGCCGAGAGCCAAGAAGCTTTTGATGCTATCGCTAACGAGGCCATCGCCATGCTGGGGGAATACCATCGGCTGTACGATATCTATATGCGCTATGAGGGGCTGGAGAATCTCTGCACCATCAACGATCTGACCGACGGCGAGCATCGCACGGTGACGGTGGATCAGCGCATCATCGATATGCTGGTGTACGCCCGCAAGATGTATGACAAGACCGACGGTATGGTGAACGTGGCTATGGGCAGCGTGCTGAAACTGTGGCACGA
>JAZRRQ010000012.1:0-51702 GCA_045650885.1 Vescimonas sp.
TGCCTCGCGCGATGTGGATGGTTCCATCTCTTGGGTGCGCGAGCAGGTGGATGCCGGCGTTGAAGTTGCCGGTCTGGTGGAAAAAGCCAAGTCCGCTTTCGTGGGTCCTGAGCTTTATCACAAGACGCTGGGCATCATCGGGCTGGGCGCCATCGGCGCGCTGGTGGCCAACATGGCCGTGGCACTGGGCATGGATGTCTACGGCTACGACCCCTATCTGTCGGTGGACACTGCACTGCGTCTGGATCGCCACGTCCATGTGGTGAAGGATATCCGTGATCTGTACCGCAAGGCCGACTATATCACCGTCCACGTCCACTTCACCGATCAGACCCGCCACATGATCAACGCCGAATCCATCGCCCAGATGAAGCGCGGCGTCCGCTTTATCAATCTGGCCCGCGGTGAGATCGTGGATGACGATGCCATGATCGCCGCCCTCGACACCGGTTGGGTCGCCTCCTATGTCACCGACTTCCCCAACAACAAGATCGTCAAAGCGCCCCACGTCATCGCCATGCCTCATCTGGGAGCCTCCACACCGGAGAGCGAGCAGAACTGCGCCGTGATGGCCGCCCGCGAGCTGCAGGATTATCTGGAGCACGGCAACATCGTCCGCTCGGTAAATATGCCCGACGTGGTGCTCGAGCGCAGCGGCGTGCAGCGCATGTGCATCCTCCACAAGAACGTCCCCGCCATGCTGGCCAGCATCACCACGCTTCTGGCCCGCGACGGTGCCAACGTAGAAAACCTGACCAACAAGTCCAAGGGTGACTACGCCTATACCATCGTGGATCTGGGTGAGCGCGTGGATGAGAGCGTCATCAGCGACGTGACCAATCTTGCCAACGTGATCCGTGTCCGCGTCATCGACTAAACCGTATTTCGCGCTGCACAGTTCCATCACCGCAGCAATTGAAAGAAGCATACCATAATCACTGCCACTGCGGCGTCCTGATGGACGCCGCAGTTCTTTTTAGGCTTGAATTTGCCGCCATTTTGCAATATAATATATTAGATTAGAATGTGTATAATGCGATTATTATGGGAACTTGCCCGCACCGCACACATTTCTTCCTGTCAACATCTTATCCTGTAAGCTGGGAGCTGCTATATATGTATCAAAAATTTATCAAGCGACTTATTGATATTGCTCTGTCCGGCATCGGCATCGTGGTTCTCTCGCCGGTGCTGCTGGTGCTGGTCATCGCCATCAAGCTGGACTCGCCCGGTCCTGTTCTGTTCCGCCAGAAACGGGTGGGCATCCATAAGACCCACTTTTCCATTCTCAAGTTCCGCACCATGCGCATCGACACGCCTAAGGACACCCCCACGCATCTGCTGGAAAATCCTCAGCAGTGGATCACCCGTGTGGGCGGTTTTCTGCGCAAAACCAGTTTGGACGAGCTGCCCCAGATCTTCAATATCTTTGCCGGTCACATGTCCATCATCGGCCCCCGTCCCGCCCTGTGGAACCAGTTTGACCTGATTGCCGAGCGTGATAAGTACGGCGCCAATGATGTGCTTCCCGGTCTGACCGGTTGGGCGCAGATCAACGGCCGCGACGAACTGCCCATCGATGTGAAAGCCCGTCTGGACGGCGAGTATGTGCAGCGCCTGAGCTTCGCTTTTGACGTCAAGTGCTTCTTCGGCACGATCGCCTCCGTGCTGCGGCACGATGGCGTGGTGGAAGGCGGCACCGGCGAATTGGAAAAGAAGAAAGAAGGAGCCGATCAGGAATGAAAAAAATCCTCATCTCCGGTTCCGGCAGTTATATCGGCATTTCGTTGGAGCGTTTCCTGTCCCAGTGGCCGGAAGCCTATCAGGTCGATACGCTGGACGTAATTGGTGACAAATGGAAAACTGCCGACATCACCGGCTATGATGCCGTGTTCCATGTGGCAGGCATTGCCCACCAAAAAGAAACGGCAGAAAACCGCCACCTTTACTTTGAAGTCAACCGGGATCTGGCCGCAGCTATGGCACAAAAGGCCAAAGACGCCGGTATTCCTCAGTTTATCTTTATGAGTACCATGAGCATCTACGGCCTGGAGTCCGGCGTCATCACCCCCGCGACCCGTCCTCAGCCGAAAAACAGCTATGGCCAGTCCAAGTGGGAAGCCGAAGAAGCCATGCGCGCCATGGAGGACGACAGCTTCCGTGTGGCCGTCCTGCGTCCGCCCATGGTCTACGGCAAGAACTGCCGCGGCAATTTCCAGACCATGAAAAAGTTGGTGGAAAAAAGCCCCATTTTCCCCGCTGTACGCAATCAGCGCAGCATGATCAGCATCGATAACCTGTGCTCGTTTGTACGAATGGCGGTAGACAATCAGCTCAGCGGTACCTTCTTCCCCCAGAACCGGGAATACGTCAGCACCACCGCCATGGCCCGCATCATGGCCGACAGTCTGGGCCGCAACGTCTGGTTCAGCCGCGCCGCCGGTCTGGCGGTGCAGACCCTTGCTTCATTTTACCCCACCGCCCGCAAGGCCTTCTCTTCTCTGACCTACGAAAACTGCGAGCAGCACAATTACTGCTACTGCGTGGAGGAATTTGAGGTGTCCGTCCGCAAAAGCATCTGATCGCGCTGCGGCGCAAAGGAGACACAGCATGCAGACTTCTTTTGACATTTCTACCCGCCAGATCCAGGAAAAAATGCTGGATATTCTGGTGTATTTTGAAAAATTTTGCACAGAAAACAACTTGAAATTCACTCTCTGCGGCGGCACCGCTCTGGGCGCCGTGCGTCACGGCGGCTTTATTCCCTGGGACGATGACGTGGATGTGTTCATGCTGCGCGAGGACTATGAAAAACTGCCGGAGCTGTGGGCAAAAAATGCCGACACCTCCCGCTACGCCTGTGTCCGCTCCAACGAGACCATCAACATCCACCACAGCGCCACGGAGATCAAGGACAACAACACCACCTTTATCAACCGCCACAGCGTGGACAGCGACATCCACCACGGACTCATGATCGATGTCATTCCCGTGGACGGTGTCCCCGCCTCGTCCCGGCAGCGCTTCTGGCAGATGGTGGACTCCATGATCTACTGCTGCTTCAACTTCCAGCGCCTGCCGGAGCATAAGGGCAAGATGACCTATTACGCCACCAAGCTGGCGCTGGGCGTTTTCCGCTCCCCGAAGGTGCGCTACCGCATCTGGAAGGGTGCCGAGCGGCGCATTGCCCGCTACGGTACGGAAAACTGCGATCTGGTGGCCTCTTTCGGTGAGGGCACATCCATTATGAAAATGCGTTTCCCCACAGCGTGGTTCCGCAATCCCACCACTATGGACTTTGAAGGCCACCCTATGCCGGTGCCTGCCAATGTGGATGAATATCTGCGCATCTCCTTCGGCGACTATATGCAGCTGCCCCCTGAGGAGGACCGGGTGGCCCGTCACAGCGCCGTGTTTATCGATCTGGACAACAGCTACACCAAGTATAAAGGTGTTCACTACTGCGTGAAAAAATAACATCCGTCAAAAAGGAGGCTGCTTACGATGTCTGCATATCCTATTGATATTGTCGTTGCCTGGGTAGACGGCGATGATCCCGCGTGGCGCGCCGAACGGGCCAAATACCGCCCCGAAGTGAACACCGACAACAACGACGCCCGTTACCGCGAGTGGGGCGTATTTCAGTATTGGTTCCGCCGCATCGAGCAGTATGCCCCCTGGGTTCGCACCGTCCATCTGATCACCTGGGGCCATCTGCCGCCCTGGCTGAACACGGACCATCCCAAGCTGCACATCGTTAATCACAAGGACTATATCCCGGAGGAATACCTGCCCACGTTCAGTTCCCACACCATCGAGCTGAACATGCACCGTATCCCCGGCCTTGCCGAGCACTTCCTCTATTTCAACGACGATATGTATCTCAACGCCCCCACCGTGCCGGAGGACTTCTTTGTGGACGGTCTGCCGGTGGACACGGCGGTGCTGCACAACGTGACCATCTCCGACTCTGTCAGCTTTATGCCCTATATCAATCTCAACAACCTGGGTATTATCAACGAAAACTTCTCCAAGCGCCAGGTGTTAATGGGCGATAAGAAAAAGTGGTTCAACCCCAAATACGGCAAGCTGGCACTGCACAACCTGTACCTGCTGCCGGGCAAAAATTTCAACGGTTTCCGCAATTTCCACGCCTGTGCCCCTTATCTCAAGAGCACGCTGGAGGAAGTCTGGGACAAGTACCCCACCATTCTGGACGCTACCTGCCGCAATCGGTTTCGCGCCCGGCTGGACGTGAACCAGTACCTGTTCCGCTATTGGCAGCTGGCCAAAGGACAGTTTGCCCCCGGCAAGCCCCGCTTTGCCTATCTTACGCTGGGTGAAGATGAGATGGAAACCATCGAAAGCACCCTCGGCAACAAGCGCTACATCGAGGTGTGCGTCAATGACGACCCCTCCGGCCTGAACTTCGAAGAGGCCCAGATGCGCCTGTGCGAGATCTTCCGCCGGCAGCATCCCCAACCCTGTACTTTCGAAAAGCAGACCGATTAACTCCACCGCATAAAGGAGCATATACGCCATGAAACTGGCCCGAACCAAAAATGCGTTCCGCAATACTGCCTGGGGCGCCATATACCGCTTCGTGGCGTTGATCGGCCCCTTTGCTATCAAGACCATCATCATCAAACGCCTCGGTCTGGAGTACAGCGGTCTGAACACCATCTTCAACTCCATTTTGACGGTGCTGAATCTGGCCAATCTGGGCTTCAGCAGCTCATTGGTCTATACCATGTACGATGCCGTGGCCCGGGAAGACCATCCGGCCATCTGCGCCATGCTGAACTTCTTCCGCAAGGTGTACCGCATCATCGGCCTGGTGATTTTGGGCATGGGTCTTTGCGTGATTCCCTTCCTGCCTCAGCTGGTGGGCGAAGGCGTCCCCCCCGGTGCCAACCTGTATGTGATGTGGCTGCTGTACCTGTCCGCCACGGTGATGGACTACGTGCTCTTCGGCTATGTCAACGCCATCTTCTCGGCCTATCAGCGGGAAGATACCCGCCTGAAGATCATGGTGGTGCGCTATATCGTGCAGTACGCTCTGCAGATCGTGATCCTGGCCGTCTTTGCCGACTATTACCTCTACCTCATTACGCTGCCGCTGATGGTAATCCCCAACAGTCTGGCCAACTACTATGCCGCAAAAAAGCAGTTCCCCCTGATCCACTGCACCGGCATGCCCAGCAACGAAACGAAAAAAGCCATTTACCACCGGGTCAAAACCTTGTTTGCCCATAAGGTAGGTTACACCATCGTAGTCAATGTGGACAGTATTCTGATCTCTTCGGCTTTGGGCCTGTCCATCCAGTCTCTTTACAGCAACTACTATTATATTCTCAATGCTGTGGCCGCTCTGGTGGAGATCATCACCACCGGTTGCCTTGCCGGCATCGGCAACAAGCTGATCACAGACACCGAAGAGGACAACCACCGCACCTTCCTCAACCTGACCTATGGCTGGGTGGCGCTGATCGGCTTCTGCTCAACCTGTATGCTGTGCCTGTATCAGCCTTTCATCGGCGGCGTATGGGTTGGTGAACACGGTCTTTTGGACAGTTGCGTGGTGGTCCTGCTGGCACTGCTGTTCTATTTCTGGATGTTCCGCGTCATGCAGTCCACTTACCGCGATGCTGCCGGATTGTGGACGCTGGATTGGCCCAAGCCGCTGATCGGCATGGTCGTCAAACTGGCGCTGAGCATTCCCCTCATCCGCATAACCGGTCACGTCGGCGGCGCGCTGCTGCCCACCATTCTCATTCAGCTGCTGCTCTATTTCCCCTGGGAAGTGTATCTTCTGTATCACCACATTTTCCACCGCAGCTGTTGGGCATACGTGGCACGGATGTTCAAGTACACCCTGCTGACCATCATCAGCGGCGCACTCAGCTATGGCTGCAGTCTTTGGCTCTTCCCTGCCAACTCCCTGCTGACATTCCTGGGCCGTCTGTGCATCGTCTGCGTTATCTTCCCCGCCGTCTGGATCGGCACTACCTTCCGCACCGAGGAGTTTCGGGCTATGCTGCAGCTGGGCCGCCGCATCCTCGGTAAATTCCTGCCCCGCGGCAAGACCGCCTGAGAACTGAACCTATCTGAAAAGGAGGCATTTTCATGCTTCGCAAACTGAAAAAACTGATCTCCACCCGCAGCGTTATGCTCAACACCCCGCCCATGGGCGAAATCCGCCACGTGACGGACGAAGAGGTGAAAGAGCTGCAGGTCGTCATGCTGCAGATCATCAAAGACGTAGCAGAAGTGTGCGAAAAGCACGGTATCTGCTACATGGCCGACGGCGGCACCGCGCTGGGCAGCGTGCGCCACAAGGGTTTCATCCCCTGGGATGATGACGTGGATCTCATCATGCCCCGCGATGATCTCAATCGCTTTGTGGAGATATTTGACGCCGAACTGGGCCACAAGTACGAGCTGGTAACCCCCAACTCCAAGGGCCACAAGGTTGCGTCCCTTATCACGGAGATTTACGACAAAAACACCTACAAGTCCAGCCTGCACAACATGGATATGGATCTGCCCCAGGGCGTGATGATCGACATCTTCCCCCTGGAGTATGCACCGCTCAATCCCATCGTGCGTAAGATCAAGGGCACCGTGGCTATGTTTTTGCAGTACATCGCCGTGTCCGCCACCTTCTATAAACTCTACAACACCCCCACCAAGAAGGCCTTTTTCTACCAGACCAAAGAAGGCAAGTTCAACTATAACTTCCGCCGCCTGATCGGCTTCTTCTTCTCCTGGCGCAGCTACGAGGCGTGGTGCAATACCTTTGATAAGTTCGTCCGCTGCAAGAAGGATACGGGTCTTTGGTGCATCCCCACCGATGTGGGTCACTATTTTGGCCACCTGATGCCCAAGGAAGTCTTCTATCCCCCCATCCGGGGTCAGTTTGAGGATATGGAGATCAATCTGCCCAACGATATCCACGCATACCTCGTCAACGCTTACGGCGACTATATGTGGATTCCCCCTGTGGAACAGCGGGAAAAGCATTGGACTGTTGGCTTCTGCATGGACAAGTCCTTTGACGAACTGAAAAAAGAAGCCGAAACCAACACATAAAAAAACGCTGCCCGGCCGGGCAGCTGGAGGATCGCATGAGAAAAGAACAATTTGATATTCTGGTGGCATTGGAAAAAGACCGCCAGCCGCTGGACAGCACCGCCCTGTCCGGCATCACCGGCATGGACACCACGGCTGTCGCCGCTGTACTGGCAGAACTGACCGAGCAGGGTCTCGTGGCTGACAGCACCATCACGGCGCAGGGCGTGGATGCGCTGGATCACTACAAGACCAAGCGTGCGGTGTTTATCGCCGCCGGCTTTGGTTCCCGGCTGCGCCCCGTTACTTACAAAACCCCCAAGCCGCTGGTGGAAGTCAACGGCGTGCGCATCATCGACACGCTGATCGACGGTGTCATGTCCGCCGGTGTGGAAGAGATTTACGTGGTGTGCGGCTATCTGGGCGAGCAGTTTGAGGTGCTACGGGAAAAGTATCCCAACATCCATCTGGTCACCAACCCCATGTACACCACCTGCAACAACATCTCCTCTGTTCTGCTGACCCGTGAGCACCTGCGCAACGCCTACGTGCTGGAAGCAGACCTGCTGATCCACAACCCCGCCATCTTTGACAAGTATCTCTACCACTCCTCCTATCTGGGCATCCCCACAGACGAAACTGATGACTGGTACTTCAAAACGAATGATAACGGCGTGATCTACGAGCTGGGCATCGGCAGCAAGGACTGCTATCGCATGCTGGGCATCTCCTATTGGAGCGCCGAAGACGGTGAGACGCTGGAAGACCACGTGAAGGCCACCTTCGATATGCCCGGCGGCAAGGACGAGGACTGGTGCTATGTTCCTCTGGTGGCGTTCAAAGACGCCTATCAGGTCCACGTGCGCGAGTGTGCCAACCGGGACATTGAGGAGATCGACACCTTTGAAGAGCTCTGTGCTGTGGATCCCAGCTACAGCTCTTTCCACTAAAACACAGTTTACTCATCAAATTGGAACACACAGGCTTTCGGATGCATTTGTTCCGAAAGCCTGTTCTTTTTTCTTCTTTTATCAAAACGGAACATCCGCAGGCCGCGACCCATCCCCCACGCAAAAATCCTTTTTAACACCATATTGCACCTTTTTTGCCAATTATTTTCAAAAATAATTTCCGTTTATTGCCTCGATCAGACGGAACAAAAAAGTTGACATGTTTCAAAATACATGATAATATACCAAATATGAACACAGAAGGCCGGTCACCGGCCGTTTTTCATGTTCAAAAGACTGCGCAAAAACAAAGAAAACGGAACACCCGGAGAGATGTCACCATGGCTGATAAAAAACTCAACCGCAAACAATTTGATATTTTGTCCTGCATGGAACGCAGCAGCCGACACCAGACCCACATGACACAGCGGGAACTGGCCGACGCAGCCGGCATGTCTCTTGGTTCTGTGAACCGAACGCTCGCCTCGCTGATGGAGGCAGGGCTGGTGGACGAGCACGGCCTCACCGCCGCAGGCTGTGAAGCGCTGGAGCCGTATCGCGTGAAGCGGGCCGTCTTTCTGGCTGCCGGATTCGGCCACCGCTTGATGCCCATTACCCTCAACACGCCCCAGCCGCTGGTCCGGGTCAAGGGAACACGGATGATCGATACGCTCATCGACGCGGTGGTAAAAGCCGGCATCGAGGAGATCTACATTGTGCGCGGTTATCTGGGCGAGCAGTTCGACCAGCTTTTGTACAAATACCCCGGCATCCACTTCATCGAAAACCCCATTTACAACGAGTCCAAGAACATCTCGTCGGCCATGTGTGCCCGGCATCTGCTTGCCGGTGCCTATGTGTTGGAGGCCGATCTGGTGCTCTATAACCCGGATTTGATCCAGAAGTATCAGTATACTTCCAATTTCCTGGGCGTGCCGGTGAAGAGTACCGACGACTGGTGCTTTGAGACCAAGAATCACGTGGTCACCAAGCTGAAAGTCGGCGGTGTCGACTGTCACCACGTGTTCGGTATCTCTTACTGGACGGAAGAGGACGGCACCAAACTGTACGAGGACATCAAAACCGTATACGAAATGCCCGGCGGCAAAGAGCGCTACTGGGATCAGGTGGCGCTGGAATACTGCCACCAAAACTACCGCGTGGAGGTACGCGAATGCCGCTTTGAAGACATCGTGGAGGTGGATACCTTCTCCGATCTGAAAAAGCTGGACCACAGCTACTGCTAAGGTAGACAAGAGGAGGAACTATTATGAAGAAACTGACCAAAAGATTTTCCGTACTGCTGGCTCTGGTCATGCTGCTGAGCCTGGTGCTCACCGGCTGCGGCGGCGGCAAAGAGCGCATTCTCATCTATACCAGCGTTGAGGACTACGTCATTGAGGACATGAACGCCCGTCTGAGCGAAGTCTTCCCCGACTACGACATCACCGTGGAATATGTCTCCACCGGCAGCCACGCCGCCAAGCTTCTCACCGAGGGCCGCAACTCTGAGTGCGACATTACCTACGATCTGGAGTACGCCTATATGGAGCAGCTGGCACAGGCCGGCGTGCTGGCAGATCTGTCCGCCTATGACAGAAGCATCTACCTGCCCGACACCATTGCCAGCGACTACTATCTGGTGCAGTGCCGCGTGGGCGGTGCCGTGATCCTCAACACCGAGGTGCTGCAGGAGAAGAACCTGCCCGAGCCCACCAGCTACGCCGACCTGCTCAAACCGGAATACAAGGGCCTCATTTCCATGGCCAACCCCAAGTCCTCCGGTACCGGTTATATGTTCTATAAGTCTCTGGCCAACGCCTGGGGCAAGGTCGAAGCCGCGAAATACTTTGATGCACTGACCCCCAATATCCTGCAGTACACCTCCTCCGGCTCCGGTCCCGTCAACGCCCTGCTGCAGAAGGAAGTGGCCATCGGCTTTGGCATGACGTCCCATGCCGTGACCCAGATCAATCAGGGCGCCAAGCTGAAGATCGTGTACTTTGAAGAGGGCTCTCCCTACACCATGTATGGCCAGTCCATGATCGCCGGCAAGGATCAGCGCGAGAGCGTCAAAGCCGTGTTCGACTTCCTGGTCAACACCTACAGCTACGAGCTTAACGAGAAGTTCTTCCCTGAGCAGATGTTCAAAGATAAGGTCTTCACCGTGGAAAACTACCCTCAGAACATCATCTACAGCGACATGAGCAACAATACCATCGAAGAGAAGGAACAGCTCCTGGGTCTGTGGGCGCACTGATCCTCACACTTTCAACAAGAGGTACTCATCATGAACGAAATCAAACTTCTTGCCACTGATCTGGAAATGATCTTCGACGGCAAGCGGACACTCAATAAAGTCAGCTTTGATGTGCGCAACGGCGAGTTTTTGTCCATTCTCGGCCCCTCCGGCTGCGGCAAGACCACCATCCTGCGCATCCTGATCGGGCTTCTCAAGCCTGTGGGCGGCACCATCATCAAAGATGGCCAGGATATTACCGCTCTGCCTCCCGCCGCACGCGGCATGGGCATTGTGTTCCAGAACTATGCCCTGTTTGAAAATATGACCGTTCTGCAGAACGTGGAGTATGCGCTGAAGATCCGCAAGGAAAACAAAGGCGCCGCCGGCCGCAAGCTGGTGCGCGAGCGCGCTCTGTCCATGCTGGCGCAGCTGGGTCTGAGCGAACACGCCGACAAGCTGCCCTCCATGCTCTCCGGCGGCCAGCAGCAGCGCGTGGCCATCGCCCGCACCATGGTGCTCAATCCCGACATCATCCTCTTCGACGAACCCATGTCCGCCTTGGACGTGGATACCCGTCTGGCTCTGCGCGCCGAGCTCAAGCGCATCCAAAAGGAATTCGGCACCACCATGATCTACATCACCCACGACCAGGAAGAGGCTTTCGCCATGTCCGACCGCATCATGATCATGCGCGAGGCCAATGTGGTGCAGCTGGATACCCCCGAGAACATCATCGATCATCCTGCCGACGAGTATGTAAAGACCTTCGTGCTGAAAAATCTGCAGATCAAGATCGACTCTCTCATGAAGTGCGTGAGGGCCTGAACATGGCAGGTACGATGAAAAAACCAAGATATGAGCTGGGCAAGGCCGAATATACCAAGCTTCTGCTGGCACTGGTGTTTGTGGCCATGGTCTTCATTCCTCTGGTGCGCATGTTCAGCTACATGGATATGGACAGCATCCGGCGTGTGGTGTCCTCCCCCGTCTTTGCTCAGGCGGTACTCCACTCTCTCGTCTCGGCTCTGCTGGGCACGGTGATCACCGTTGCCATCGCCTTTTTGCTGGCGCTATGTATTGAGCGCACCGGCATCCGTATGAAAGGCCTTTTTGCCATCATCTTCGTTCTGCCCATGCTGCTGCCCTCCATCTCCCATGGTATGGGTCTGGTGATCCTGCTGGGCAATAACGGCCTTCTGACCCGCCTGTTTGGTCTGCAGGGCAACATCTACGGTCTGCAGGGCATCATCATCGGCTCTGTGCTGTACGCCTTCCCCGTGGCCTACCTGATGCTGGCAGATGTGCTGCACTATGAGGACGGCTCGGCCTACGAGGCCGCCCGCGTGCTGGGTATCGGCAAGTTCCGCCAGTTCACCGCCATCATGCTGCCGTTCCTGCGCAAGCCCCTCATCAGCGTGGTGTTCGCCATCTTTACGCTGATCATCACCGACTACGGTGTCCCCCTGATGGTGGGCGGCAAGTACACCACCATTGCCACCGTCATGTATCAGGAAGTCATCGGCCAGCTGGATTTCGGTAAAGGCGCCGTCTATGGCACCGTGCTGCTGATTCCCGCCGTGATCGCCTTTGTCATCGATGTGCTGAACAAGGACCGCGGCAACTCCGGTTTTGTCACCAAGCGCTGCGCAGTTTCCCACAACAAGATCGTATGCGCCGCCTCCTACGGCTGGTGCACACTCATCTCCGCGCTGACACTGCTGCCTCTGGTGGCTTTCGTGGTCCTCGCCTTTACCACCGACTATCCCAACGACCTGACCTTCACTCTGGCCAATGTAGCCAAAACCTTCAAGCTGCGAGCCGGCGAGTATTATATCAACTCCGTGCTGATTGCTGTGTGCACCGCCGTTCTGGGCGTGAGCGTTGCTTTCATGACGGCCTATCTCTCCGCCCGCATGAAGTCCAGACTCTCCCGCTTTCTGCACCTGTCTTCCATGACCTCCGCCGCCATCCCCGGCATGGTGTTGGGTCTGTCCTATGTGCTGGTCTTCAACAAGACCCCCATCTACGGAACCATTATCGTATTGATTTTGGTGAATATGATGCACTTTATTGCCTCCCCCTACCTGATGATCTACAACTCCCTGTCCAAGATCAACGAGAATCTGGAGGGCGTGGCACACACCATGGGTATCAAGCGCGCGCTGCTGATGCGCGATGTGCTGATCCCTCAGTGCAAGTACACACTGCTGGAAATGGGCTCCTATTTCTTCGTCAACTGCATGATGACCATCTCCGCCGTGTCCTTCCTTGCCACCACCCGCAACAAGCCGGTGTCACTGATGATCAATCAGTTTGAAGCCCAGATGCAGCTGGAATGTGCCGCTGTAATCTCCCTGATGATCCTGCTGACCAACCTCCTCGTCAAGGGTGTGGTACACATGCTGAAGAAAAAGCACAATTGAATTTCCCGCAAATAAAAAGCGCTTCGCCGTAAGGCGGAGCGCTTTTGCCGTGATAGGGACTTCCCCCGCCGTCATAAGATGGCCACAAAGGAGGGGTCTATATGATTTCAGCAGCACTGCTGCTACTTTCGCAAAGTCTGTTTTTCTCTTTACACCTGGCGGGCAATCCCGGCTCTTTTCCCCAGCCCCTGTCGGCCCGCGAGGAACAGGAGTGTCTGGACCGCTGGGCAGAGGGTGATCTGGCGGCCCGTAACCGGCTGGTGGAACACAATCTCCGTCTGGTGGCCCATATCATCAAGAAATACTACACGCAGGCCGACAATCAGGATGATCTCATCTCCATCGGTACCATCGGCCTCATCAAAGCCGTCAATACATTCCGCAGTGATAAGAACATCCGGCTGGCCACTTATGCGGCACGGTGCATTGAAAACGAGATCCTGATGTATTTTCGCGCCCAACGCAAGCTGCAAAGCGAGGTCTCCCTCTCCGACACCATTGAAACCGACGGCAGCGGCGACTCGCTGTATCTTCTGGACATCGTGGGAACGGATGACACCATGCTCTCAGACCTGCAGGATAAGGACAACTGCCTGAAAGTGCGCCGCGCCGTGCAGGAATGTCTGACCGATCGGGAAGCCGATATCATCCGCCGCCGCTACGGGCTGGACGGCTTTACGCCCCAAACCCAGCGGCAGGTGGCTAATCTCTACGGCATCAGTCGCAGTTATGTATCGCGCCGCCGTTATTGTAAATGACGAGAAAGTTCTGTAAATTCTTCCGAATACATGGGCTGCTTTTTGATATCATCCAGACACAAGTACAACGGAATGAATCTTTTGGGCAACATATTTTCCGCAGTTTCAGCGCATTCTATCTTTCAAGACGAGACAAGGATGTGGAACGATTGAAAAATCATTTGTGTAACGAGACAAGCCCCTATTTGCTCCAGCACGCAGACAATCCCGTGGATTGGTATCCCTGGGGTGAGGAGGCGTTCCGAAAGGCACGGGAAGAGGATAAACCGATTTTCCTCAGCATCGGCTACAGCACCTGCCACTGGTGTCATGTGATGGCACACGAGAGCTTTGAGGATGCGGAGATCGCAGAGATTCTGAACCGGCACTTTATCTCCATCAAGGTGGACAAGGAAGAGCGGCCGGACGTTGACAGCATCTATATGGCGGTCTGTCAGGCCTTTACCGGAAGCGGCGGCTGGCCCACCAGTATCTTTATGACAGCAGATCAAAAACCCTTTTTTGCCGGCACCTATTTCCCTAACCGCGCCCGGGGCCGCATGATCGGCCTGCGGGAACTGCTGAACCTCATCCACGAAAAGTGGAATAGCGAGCGCCGGCTCTTGCTTAATCAGGCAGAGAAAATTGTCGCACACTTGGAAAAGGACGCTGAGGCGGGAAACGCAGCTTCGGCAGTTGCGGAAAGGGAGCACCTGATCCCGTCGGCTGTCCAGCTCTATCGGCGCATTTACGACAGAGTATATGGCGGCTTTGGTGGGGCACCGAAATTCCCAACACCCCACAATCTTCTCTTTCTGCTGACCTGTTATGAAAGGCAGGGCGATGCGTCCTGTCTGGAAATGGCGGAGCATACCCTGCTTCAGATGTATCGCGGTGGCCTGTTTGACCACATCGGCTTTGGATTTTGTCGGTATTCCACAGACGAGCGGTTTCTGGCCCCTCATTTTGAGAAGATGCTGTACGACAACGCCCTCTTGATCCTGGCCTACTGCAAGGCGTATGAAGTGACTGGCAAACTGCTGTATCTGGAAGTGGCTGAGAAAACGCCCGCCTATATTCTGCGGGAGATGACCGCTCCGGAAGGTGGATTTTACAGCGCTCAGGACGCCGACAGCGATGGAGAAGAAGGAAAATATTACCTCTTTGTCCCGGAGGAGCTCAAAAACCTGCTGGGGCAGCAGGAGGGCGAGGACTTTTGCCGTCACTTCGATATTACCGATGGCGGCAATTTCGAGGGGAAGAACATTCCCAATCTGCTCAAAAGCGATTACTGGGAAACGTGCAGCGATGAGGTTCTGGCGCGTGTCCTGCAATACCGCAGGGAGCGCAATTTCCTCCATCTGGACGATAAAATTCTGACGGCGTGGAACGGACTGATGATTGCGGCCATGTGCCGGCTGTACCAGAACAGCGGCAATCAGATATATTTGGATGCCGCCAGGCAGGCGGATTATTTTATTCAGAAGAATCTGTGTGACAAGACCGGATTGTATGTCAGCTATCGCGATGGAAGGCGGGGCGTGAAGGGATTTTTGAGCGACTATGCCGCTTATCTCTTTGCCCAGCTTGCCCTGTATGGCGCAACGCTGGAAAGTGGCTACCTGGCCCGGGCAGAGCAGCTCTGCCGGGAGGGGCAGGACAAGTTCCGGGACTCGAAAAACGGCGGCTTTTATCTCTACGGGACGGAAAATGAGTCTCTGATCCTGCGGCCCAAGGAAGACTATGACGGTGCGATCCCCAGCGGAAACTCTTTGATGGCGTGGAATCTGGTGCGGCTGTCCCACCTTACCGGCGATGAGGCATACCGGCATCAGGCGGAAGAGCAACTGAATTTCCTCGGTGGGAAAGCAAGGCAATATCCCATCGGCCACGGCATGTTCCTGCTGGCTCTTTTGGCGTATGAGATGCCTGCTGCAAAGGTGACAGTGGTGCCCGGAGAAGAGGAAACCATCGACACGCTGCCCGTGAAGCTTCCGCCGGACACGGCCGTGACGCTTCTTCGTAAACCAACAGCGGAATACCCGCTGAAAGACGGGAAAACGACCTTTTATGTCTGTAAAGACCACAGCTGCCTGCCGCCGGTGAATGACTTAAGCAAGATCGTGAAGAATGTAAGAGGTGATTGACAATGGCAAAGAAAGGAATGGCACGGCCCGACTGGACCCATACCGAACCCCGCAACGAGGTTTCTCCGGTTCCCAAAATTCAGGGTAAGGCCAAGAGCGGAAAGGAAAAGGCGAACCCCATTATTGCCGGAACAAGTGGTGCAGAGCAAAAAGTGTATCACACAGAAAAACCTATCTCCAAAGCGTACCGGGTCATGGACAACGATCTGGCCCGTGATAACGTGGAAAACGACATCCCGGCTGCAGATCTGGAAGATATCTGACGGCATCACCTCCCATCATCTTTTTGCGTAAGTTGATGGGAGGTGATTTTTTATGGTTCGTTGTCCTGCTTGTCCCGATGCAGTTGCCCGGATCAAAGGTGGGGCGGATGCCCCGCACTTATGCGGCGAGGTGCGCTTCTATCAGGAGTGCGGAAATGTTCTGATCGTGGCGGACATCTCCGGAATGCCGACTTGCGGCGGAACGGGATTCTTTGCTCTGCACATTCATGAGGGCGGCTCCTGCGGCGGTGAAGGCTTTGCTCAGACGGGAGGCCACTACAATCCGAAGGAAATGGCGCATCCCAATCATGCGGGGGATCTTCCTCCGCTGATGCGGTGCGGTGACCGCGCCTTTTTGGCGGTGCGAAGCAACCGCTTTTGTGTGCAGGAGATCATGGGAAAAACGGTGGTGATCCACGATGGTCCGGATGATTTCCGTTCACAGCCGGCGGGAAACGCGGGGATGAAAATTGCCTGCGGTGTAATATGCAAAAAATAAGCGGCACGCAGTCTGTGTTTCTAAAAATCAGAGATGAGCCATTGGCTCATCGCTTTTTGCATGCCGCATGGCAAATCACTTCAGGATTTTGCATAGTCTGTACCAGAGCAAAAGGAGGTGTGCCATGAATACGCAGGAAGTGATGATCAACTGTTGTTATGCCCATGACGGAACAGCCGTCCAGGATATTTTGAAGTCATCCTTTGCCGCCTTCCTCAAGCGGAAGATTGAAAATTTTGCACCCGGGGCATCCGGCCATGTATGAGCGCCATGATGAATGGCGGCTTATTTCAGGAGGACAACTATGTACTTGGCAATCAGCAACCCCATGGATTACCATGTGGCGCTATACATCCGTTTATCAAAGGAGGATGAGACCGAAGGACCATCCCAAAGTGTAACCAACCAGAAATCCCTGCTCGATGAATTTGTTCGGCAACATTGTCTTTCCGTCTACGACACCTATATCGATGACGGATGGAGCGGTACCAGTTTTGACCGCCCAGACTTTCAGCGCATGATCGGTGACATTGAAGCCAGGAAGGTCAACATGGTCATCACCAAGGACCTGTCCCGGCTGGGCCGTGACTATATCATGACCGGTCATTATATGGAGCGCTACTTCCCTGAAAAGAACGTACGCTACATTTCCTTGCTGGACGGCATCGACACCGGTGTGGAATCCAGTGCCAATGACATTACCCCGTTCCGTGCCATCATGAACGACATGTACGCCAAAGATATTTCCAAGAAGATCAAATCCGTCAAGCGGGATAAGCAGCGCAAGGGTCAGTTCATCGGCGGCAAGCCCATGTTTGGCTACAAGATGCACCCGACGGAGAAGAACCAAATCGTGGTGGACGAAGAAGCGGCTCAAATCGTACGACGGATCTTTGCCATGGCGCTAGAAGGTGTCAGCTGCCGCAAAATCGCCACGCAGCTTAACGAAGATCATGTGCCAACGCCTGCCACTTACGCAGGGTTGACGGTAGCCAATCCCGGCCCTTACACCGGTCTGTGGCGCAGTGAGCGCATTTCCGAGATGCTGCAAAACGAGACCTATATCGGCAACATGGTGCAGGGACGGTCAGTGAAAATCAGCTACAAGTCCCAAAAGTGTCTGCGGCAAGCGCGGGAGAACTGGGTGGTAGTGGAAAATACACACGAGCCTTTAATTGATGCCGACACCTTCCAAAAGGTGCAGGTGTTGCTCAGCAGCCGTAAGCGCACCAAGAGCCGCACCTATGACTTTCTGCTGCGTGGCCTGATCTTCTGCCATGAGTGCGGTTATCCCATGGCGGTCATTAACCGCAAAAACGCAGCGGGGGAAGATCGACTGTTTCTGATCTGCCGTACCTATCAACGCTTTACCAATGCGGGGGTCTGCACCTGCCACTCCATCAAGGAAAAGACGGTGACCGATGCTGTTCTTGCCAAGGTGCGGGAGGTCTGCGAGTCCTATCTGAATCCGGTGGAGCTGCTGCCCATGGCTGAGGCTGCGGTGTCCGAAGCGGATAAAGCAGCCAGCGCAGAAGCGAAGATCCAGTCCCTGCGTTCCAGACTCGACAGCCTGACCGTCAATCTGGATAAGGTATATATGGATAAACTCAGCGGCATTTTATCTGAGGCAGACTTCCTGCGCATCTATCCGAAGATCAAGGAGGACCGCGCACAACTGGAAGATCAATTGAAAACTTTGGAACAGGAAAAAGAGAACCCCGTCCCCCAAGAGGACAGGGCGAAGGAACTGGTACAGCGCTTTCTGGAATCCGTTCCCACCAACCGGGAACTGCTATTCAGCCTCATCGAGCGAGTGGAACTGACCGAAGACAAACAAGTCCATATCAAATTCCGCTTCCGTAAACCGGAAGCAATTTCTTAAGGCCAACCGTTTACAATAATCGAGTCGCTATGTATCCCGTCTGGAGAAGCGGGCGCTGGAAAAGCTGGAGCATGCCATCGGCGAGATCTGAATGTTTTTCCTCGTGGCCGCATATTCTGCGGGCAGTTAATAACATGCCAAAAAGGAATGGGAAAACCTATGTTTTCCGGATCCGCCCTCCTGCAGATCCCTTATCTCCTCTGGGTCACTTTTGCCGCCTATCTCAACTACGGCGTTTGGATGCTGAATCGGTAGCAAAGAAACACCCGCGGACAACTCCGCGGGTGTTTCCTTGTTTATCATTCACTTCTCTTCCAATAATACAACCGGCTGTCCCAGTCCTTCATGGCAGCCACACCGTCAGTAAATCCCGCGCCGGAAAAACAGGGTACAGGATAGAATCCCGCAGCACAGAACATACTGCCGCTGGCGGTCAGTTCCAGCGTCTGCTCGTGGAACTGCACCACCTTGTCCGCCACCGCATAAGCCACACTGCCCGGCCGCAGGCGCACAGGAGAGATCATATTCACCAGCGAGCCAAAATCCGGCAGGCGCACATCCATCGGGAAACTGCGCAGCGTATAGGTCATATTGGCATCCAGACCCGCCGCACGCAGCGGATACTGCCCCTGATTGGGCATATTCTGCCGTACATAGTGGATGCCCATGGCCTCCGTGCGATCTTCCGACACCACCATCCAAAAGAGGTCGTTTTCCGTCTGCCGCACACGGTAGAAGGTGCCATACTGGAACAGGCGGCGGTGTTCCTTATAAAAAGCCACCTGTCGCTTCACTTCTTCCCGCTCCTGGGTACTCAAATCACCCAGATCCAACTCGTAGCCCAGCAGACCAAAGCAGGCCATATGGAAGCGGCTGCGCAGCGGTGTCTGCCGCAGCGTCTGATGATTGGGACTGGCCGACACATGGCATCCCAATGCCGACTGAGGATATCCATAGCTGTAGCCGCTCTGGATATGGCTGCGGCACTGGGCATCTGTATTGTCGCTGGCCCACACCTGAGGCATATAGCACAGCATGCCCAAATCTGCACGGTTGCCGCCGGAAGCGCAGCTTTCAAAGAGAACATCGGGGAAGTCTTCCGTCAGCCGCTGCAGCACGCTGTACAGACCCAACACATAGCGGTGTG
Organism: Vescimonas sp.; assembly: GCA_045650885.1. GTDB lineage: Bacteria > Bacillota > Clostridia > Oscillospirales > Oscillospiraceae > Vescimonas. Next base: position 19,362 of record JAZRRQ010000012.1, read on the forward strand.
CCACCTCGCCCTGCCGGGAAGCCGGGAGCGCCGGCGAGAAGGTGTCGGTCATGATGCGGTTCATATCCCACTTGATGTAGCGCACATCGCCGCTGCGCAGCAGACGCGCCACGCTCTCGTAGATATAGTCGCACACCTCAGCGCGGCTGAGGTCGAGGATATACTGGTTGCGGCCCATAGCCTGCATCCGGTGGCCCAGAATCCAGTCACTGTGTTCACGGAAGAGCGTACTCTTTTCGCTGATCATCTCCGGCTCCACCCACACGCCCAGATCGATGCGGATCTTTTTCATGTCACGTGCAAGCGCCTCAAATCCGCCGGGCAGTTTCTTCTTGTCCTCCGTCCAATCGCCCAGCGCCCGGGTATCGTCACTGCGGCCCACGAACCAGCCGTCGTCCACCACCAGCAGCTCAGCGTCCACGCTTTTGGCTTCCCTGGCCAGCTTCACCAGCTTGGCGCGGCTGATCTTGAAATAGAGCCCCTCCCAACTGTTCACCAGCACAGGGCGCTCCTTTCCCTGCCATTGCGGACGCACCACATGATGCCGCACAAACTGGTGCATGCAGCGGCTCAGACCGCCGAAACCAGCCGCACTGTAAGCCATTACCATCTGGGGCGAATCCAGACTCTTTCCATGGCTTAAAAGCCAGGAGAATCCATCCACACCCATACCCTGCACCACACGAACACTGCCGTAAGCATTCTGCGATGCACAGCCGTAGTGATTGCCGCTGTACAGGAGGTTACATCCCCACACGCTGCCCGCCGTTTCTGTGGCGTTGCAGCTGACCATGGCAAAGGGATTGCAGCGGTTGGAGCTGACACCTACCGCGCTGTCCCACACCAGCTTGCCCTGCAGCGGCTGATCCTGCCGCTCCATCTCCCGGGCCCATGCGCCGCGGAATGTGGTGAGGATATAATCATCCTGCGGCAGATCCAGTTGGCCGCTCAGCAACCGATGCACCGTCACTGCTTCACCGGTGTCATTCACCAGCCGGCTCCAGCGCACAATGGCATCCGCCTTCTCAAAAACCGTATAATACAGCTCCAGATACAGCTGGCAACTCTGCTCTTTGAGCACTACTTTCAGCGTCTCCCGGCCGCCCAGCGCCGCAGGCAGTCCGTCAGGTGCAGCGTTTACGCTGCGCTCGTAATAGGCAAAGCGGAACGCGGCAGCACGTCCGCCATCAGGCAGCACCACGTCCACCAGACTCTCGCCCGTATTACCCCAGCCCACACTGCTGCACTCCTGCGCCATATTCTCCAGACTAATGCCATCCTCCAGCACGGCAGCATTGCCGGGCGGAAACAGCGGACGCGGCGCCGTGAGGCCATAGTCCTCCAAGCGGCGCAGCTTACCGCCATAGTAGAGATGGCGCAGCACGCCGCCCGACACGTCAAAGGCATAGGCGGTATGGTCTGTTTCCAGTACAAAACAAAGATTATCAACGGTGATCATTCTGCCGACCTCCCTCTTGTTTTCTTCATTGTACCATTTCCCCATCGACTTGTCTTGCTTTTGTGTGAATTTTTGCAAAAAAGTCTCCCGCCGCCCCATTTGACAAAAGGGGGTGCGCATGGTATAAATCAAGAGAAGAAACGTCTCAAAAGGAGATCTGTTATGGGTTATACCAACATTCTTTTTGATCTGGACGGCACGCTGGTAGATTCCGGCGAAGGCATCCTCAAGTGTGCCGAGCTGGCGCTGCGCCATTTTAATCTGCCCATCCCCACCCCGGAAGAAATGCGCACCTTTGTCGGTCCTCCCCTGCGGGATTCCTTCCAGCGCTTTGGCTGTACGCCGGAGCAGGCGGAAGAGGCCGTGGCCGTCTACCGCAGCCGCTATACCACCGTGGGCAAGTTTGAGGGTTTCGTCTATCCCGGCATCCGGGAGTTGCTCAAAGCACTGAAAGCGAGCGGCTGCCGCCTGTTCGTGGCCACCTCCAAGCCGGAGAACACCTCCGTGGAGATCCTGAACCACTTCGGCCTTGCCGCCTATTTTGACTGCATCGCCGGTGCTGCGCTGGACAAGTCCCGCGGCACCAAGGAAGAGGTCATCGCCTATCTCCTCAGTCAGGTGGGTACGCTGGAGAGCGCCCTCATGGTGGGCGACACCGCCTTTGATGTGCTGGGTGCCGCCGAACACGGCATTCCCTGCGCCGGTGTCAGCTGGGGTTACGGCACGGTAGCAAGCATGGAAGAAGCCCACGCCGCCGCTATTGTGGATAACACCGAAGCGCTGCTGGCGCTGGTCACGGAGGCATAAAAATGGCCATGTTGCTGGAAATATGCGTGGATTCTCTGGCCTCGGCCCGTGCTGCCATCGCCGGCTGTGCCGACCGTCTTGAGTTGTGCAGCGCCCTGACCGTGGGCGGTCTGACGCCCTATCCGGAACTACTGCGGCAGATCCGCGCCGAAAGCGCCATCCCCGTACGCTGTCTCATGCGTCCCCGGGGCGGCGACTTTCTCTATACGAAAGAAGAAATCGACATGATGGCCCAGCAAATTGCCGCACTGCGCCATGCCGGCGCCGACGGCTTTGTCATCGGCTGTCTCGACGCCGATGGGCGTTTGGATACCGCGGCCATGCAGCCGCTGCTGGATGCTGCCCATGGCTGTGGTCTGACACTCCATCGCTGCATCGATGTGTCCCGCGACCCACTGCAGACATACCGCGATGCCGCCGCCTGCGGTATCGACACCGTGCTCACCAGCGGTGCGGCAGCCAACTGTGTGGCAGGACAGTCTGTACTGGCGCAGCTTCTGGCACTGCGGGACGAGATGAGCGGCCCTGAAGTGCTCATCGGTGCCGGTGTCAACGCCGCCGTCATCTCACAGCTGCGCCAGGCGCTGCCCGGTACCCGGGCCTTCCACGCCAGCTGCAAAGCAGAGGTGGAGAGCGGTATGCGTTTTCGCCGCGCCGGTGTCCCCATGGGCTTGCCGGGACTGGACGAGTGGCATATCCAGCAGACGGCGATGGACGCTGTCCAATTGGCCAGAGCTGCACTGGAAGCATAAATTGTCTCTTGCAACCACCGGTTGCGGAAATGACAGCCGCCGTTGGTGGTCTTTTCCGCCGTCACCTTCAACGGCTCCGGCCTTGCCATGCTGCTGTGCGCAGCAATCATGATGCTGGACCTTGGACTGGTACTGCGGAAGAAATGAATCGGGAGGTATCTTCCATGAAACATCTTTCCCGCCTCTTTGCCGCCTTGGCCATCCTCCTCTGGGGTGCCATGTGCGCCGTAGTGGCCTGGAACTACTGCGATATGCTCCACGGCATTGAGCATCACGGTTTTTCTGCGCCGGCCAATGTGGCCTTCTTCCTCGCCATCCCCTACGCCCTCGCCATCATTGTGTGCGTGGTGCTGGCCATCATCTTTCACAAGAAAAGCAAATAAAAAAACGGCTGCCCGCAGGCAGCCGTTTTTTCGTGTCGCAGTTTACTTCTTGATGACGGTACCGTAGATGGTGCCGAAAGCGCAGGTAGCGTTGGCCTCATCGGTGTCGATGTGCATGGCCAGACCGTACTTGGGGCTGACGCGGACGATGACGTCATCCAGCTCGGCGCTGCGCTCGGACTCGACGCGGACCTTGACCACTTCCTTGTCCACCACATCGAAGGCAGCGGCGTCCTCGGGAGTCATGTGGATGTGGCGCTTGGCAACCAGCACGCCCTCGGTCAGCTCCAGCTCACCGGCGGGGCCCACCAGCTTGCAGCCGGGGGTACCGGCCACGTCACCGGACTCGCGGATCATGCCTTCCACGCCCAGCACGCGGGCATCGGTCAGGGACACCTCGATCTGGCACTCGGGACGAGCGGGTCCGAGGATGATGACGTTATTGATGGCCTTCTTGGGGCCGACGACGTTGACGCGCTCCTCGCAGGCGAACTGGCCGGGCTGGCTCAGAGCCTTCTTGGGGGTCAGCTGAGCACCCTCACCGAACAGGACGGCGATGGCTTCCTCGCTCAGGTGGACGTGTCTTGCAGAGGTTTCTACCAGAACTTTCTTTTCCATGACAATTGTCTCCTTTTCATACTTTATATATTCTAATCAATATTTGTGCTTTGTCTGCCCTATTTCTCTCATATTACCATAGCACAAAACCTGCAAAATGTAAAGGGAGCACCGCGGAACTTTCCGCGGTGCTCCTACTTTTTTCCAATATTTTCAGCCCAGCATCATGGTACGCAGCGTGTCGATGTCGCTCTGTGCCACGCCGATACCCAGCAGATATCCCTCAATCTTCTCGCTGAGAGTCCCACCGGGCAGGCTCTGCATATAGTCCAGATAGTCGTCCTGAATCCGGCTGAGATGGCGGGAACTGCCAATCGCACCGAAGTTACTCAAAAGGTAATCCCGATCCAGGTCCTCGGCAGATACGCCCAGCAGGCCGTTGATCAGATAGCAGATATAGCCGGTGCGATCTGTGCCGATGCTGCAATGGATGGCAAAGGGATAGTTCTCCTTATCGCCCAGCAGACGGAACACTTCCACCACGGCAGCCTCGTTGTTGATGCGCAGCTGACCGCGGGTGCTGTCCATCGGCACCTGTACATACTGTGCGCCGCTGATCAAACTGGTATCCGTCAGACCGCCCACCTCATTGTTATCCACTTGCCGCAGATCCAGCTCCGTACGGATACCCAGCAGCGCCATGGTCTGCAGACCTTCGGCAGTAATACGCGCCTTGACCACCTGATTGTTGTTCTCATTCAAACGGCCGCAACGGTAGATCAGACCCTGTTTTACCCTCTGGCCGCTCCCGGTCTGCCAGCCGCCCAAATCGCGCATATTGGCCACGCCGTCACAATAAATGGTGCGCGGCGCCTCGTCGGCAGTGGAGAAAGTGCCTGTGGTACTGACGGCCACTTCCTTTTCCCCCTTCACAGCCGCTACGGACCAGTAGTAAGTAATGCCGGTCTTACAGTTATAGAGCTCCAGCGCAGGCTCTGTCACTTCCAGCACCCACGCATCGCGCAGATCCTCCGTCTCAGCAACACGCACGCGGTAAAACTCCCCCTCGGCACCCTCTACCGTCCAGGACAGCGCAATTGCATTGGGATAGCTCTTTTCACCGATGCCGGAAGCAAAGCTGAGCACGCGCCCCACCTCAGCATCCAGATACGCGGCCATCTTTTCATTGAGCAGAGAAATGTCACTGCCCGCCTCACCCAGAGTCACCGTGCCGGAGGGGCCGCAACCACTCAAAGACAGGATCATCAGCAAAGCCAGCAGCAAGGAACAAATACGGCGGTTCATTTGTTTGCGCATAACGTCTCTCCTTTCCGCGCCGTGATCCGGGCGCGGGTTGTTGTGTCCATTGTATCAAATTTCTATTTCCTGCACAACCGGAATATCGCGCAACAGCAAATAAAAAAAGCCCCGCCAAGGATTTGGCGGGGCCTGGAGCTGGAAACGTGACTCGAACACGCGACCTGCTGATTACGAATCAGCTGCTCTACCGACTGAGCTATTCCAGCATCATATGAAAGTGGCTACAACAGTCACGGGCGTCATTGTACCATGTTCTCCGCCCTTTGTCAATTGCGACTTCACTTTTTTCTCGCCGCGAAAAGTAATACAAACAGTAATCAGCTCTACCATTTTCGGTTAATTTTCCACTGTCAAGTAGCGCACTTCTCCTCCCTCTTCTTTCTTTCGTCAAATTGCACAGTGCGAAAAAGGCGCCGCCACCGGGAAAGCCCCCTCCTTTTCGTACTTTTTCCCCCTCTTCTTTTTTCATCATCCAGCGCCATAGTTTGACATAATTCTTTTATCCATAAGACACTACAAAGAGTTATTCACATTATCCACAGCTTTTTCCACATCAAAAAAACGCAGTAATTCCAATGGTTTTCCCGCTTTTTGCCAGAAAGTTCCACCCACCGAAAACAGGGATGTACACCGTCTTGACACCCCTCGTTTTGTCGACATAATTTTATCACCCTTACAATTTTAAGGTGGAAAATTTTTCTCACTTACCATAATCATTTTTTCCCATTAGAAAAACGGCACCCTCGGTATAGGGTGCCGTCTTTTTGCTTATATCACGTTTCAGATGTCCGTTTCGTTTAAATCCATGGTGGCGTAGGCATTCAAATCCAGCGCCGCTCTCTTGCCCGCCAAATACTCATAGTAGGCCTGAGAGGCGATCATGGCGCCGTTATCGCCGCACAGCTTCAGCGGCGGCAGATACAGCGTAATGCCCTCCCGACGGCAGGCTTCCTGGAGATCTGCACGGATGATGGAGTTGGCCGCCACACCGCCGGCCGCCGCCATCACGGTACGGCCGCTCTTTTTGGCCGCAGCGATGGCGCGGGGTACCAGCTCATCGCTGACGGCGCGGGTAAAGTCACGGGCCAGAGCTGCCTCGTCCAGTACCTCGCCTTTCTGCTGGGCGTTATGCACCAGATTCACCACCGCCGTCTTCAGGCCGGAGAAACTCATGTCCAGCTCACAGCCGGCCACGTGGGCGCGGGGCAGGTCGTACTTGCCGCCTTCGGACTGCTGCGCCAGAAGGTCCATGGGTTTGCCGCCGGGATAGGGCAAGCCCAGCACACGGGCAGCCTTATCAAAGCATTCGCCGGCTGCATCGTCGCGGGTAGCGCCCAGAATCTCCATATCGGTATAGTCTTTCACATCCACGATCAGCGTGTTGCCGCCGGAGATGGCCAGCGCCAGGAAGGGCGGCTGCAAGTCGGGAAACGCCAGATAGTTGGCGGCAATATGGCCGCGGATATGGTGCACGGGAATCAGCGGCACGCCCAGTCCATAGGCCACAGACTTGGCAAAACTGACGCCAACCAATACCGCACCGATCAGGCCGGGCGCATAGCTCACCGCCACAGCGTCCACATCCTTTTTGGTGATGCCGGCTTCCCGCAGTGCCTGGTCCGTCAGGCCGGCAATAGCCTCCACGTGCTTGCGCGAGGCGATCTCCGGCACAACGCCGCCGTAAAGAGCGTGCATGTCCGCCTGAGAGAGAATGGCATCAGACAACACCTCACGGCCGTCGCGCACCACCGCAACGGCAGTCTCATCACAGGTAGATTCAAAGGAGAGAATGATCATTGCTCTTCCTCCTTATCAAAATAACGGGTGAGGATCAGCGCATCCTCCTTGGGCAGGTCATAGTAGTTCTTGCGGCGACCCACCTCTTCAAAACCGTGGCGCTGATACAACGCGATGGCCGCCTCATTGCTGGGGCGCACCTCCAGCGTCAAAAACGCCAATTGGTTGGCTCTGGCAAAATTCAGGTAAATCTCCAGAATACAGGCAGCCACACCGCGGCGGCGGTATTCCGGGAAAACCGCTACGTTGGTGATATAACCCTCGTCAGCCACCACCAGAAGACCGGCATAACCCAGTACCGCGCCTGTTTCGCCATCCTCCGCCACCAGAAAAGCGGCGCACTGGTTCTCCAGTTCCTCAGCCAGCATACGGCGAGACCAGGGACGGGAGAAGCAAATCCGCTCCAGCCGTTCGATCTCATCCAGATGGTCGGCATTCATAGGAACGATTCGAATATTGTTACTCATCTCTTACTCCTCCTTCGTGGCCCGTCCGTAGAGGAACACACCGGCAATCACGATCACGCCGCCCAGAATCACCGGCAGCGTGGGCTTTTCAGCAAACAGCAGCAAGCCCCACAGCGCGGAGAACACCGGGTCGAGCAGCTTAACAGTGGATATGTAGGCAGGCGGCAGATATTTCAGGCCCCAGGTAAAGACACTGTGGCCCAGCAGCGTACACAAAACCGCCATACCCAGCGCCGTCAGCAGATTGTTGGCACCGTAGCCCGTCAGCGGCGTACCGCTGATCAGGGAGAGCGTCAGCACCGTCAGCGCGGCGCAGCCATACGCCACAAAGGTATAGGTGGTATTGGAGATGCGGCTGCGCACCGAAGCGCCGATCATGGTATACAGCGCCAACAGGAAGGTAGACGTGAGCGCCAGGACATTACCCAACAGGCCGCTTTCACCGCCGCCGTCAGCCAAAGCCACCATCACAGCACCGATCAGAGACAGGCCCACTGCCACCCAGCAGCGGCCGGACAGTTTTTTACGAAACACCAGAATACTGCCCAGAGCCACAAACAGCACCTCAGCATCCGACAAGATCACCGCCGAAGCAATGGACGTGTGGCGCAGCGACTCAAAGAAGGCAGAGAAGTGCAGTCCCAGACAGCAGCCCGCCGACACCGTCAGCAGCCACTCCTTTTTTGTCATGCCTTTCAGCTCTTCCCGACCCTTCAGCAGCACCGGCGGCAGCAGAAGCAGTACCGCAATGGTCATGCGGTAGAGCACCAGCACCATACTCGGTGCCGTAGACCAGCGCACCAGCACGGCAGCGGCGGAAATACCCACCACGCCGCTCAATACAATCAATCGTTTCATCCTTTTGCCTCCAGCCAATTCTTACCGCTGTGAGCTTCTGCCAGCAGCGGGACACTCAGTTTCATTACGCACTCCATCTCTTCGGCGAGGAGACGCTCCACTTGCTGCCGCTCTGCCTCCGGGCACTCCACAATCAGTTCGTCGTGCACCTGCATGATCAGGCGGGCGCGCAGGTTTTCCTCTTTCAGCCGCCGGTGCACGCGCACCATGGCCAGTTTGATGATGTCGGCAGCCGTGCCCTGAATGGGCATGTTCAGCGCCACCCGCTCACCGAAGGAGCGGAGATTGAAGTTGGAGCTTTTCAGCTCCGGCAGGGCGCGGCGGCGGTGCAGCAGCGTTTCCACAAACTCCTGCTGCCGTGCCGTTTCCACCACATTTTCCATATAAGCCCTCACACCGGGATACGTGGCAAAGTAGCGGTCCATATAGTCCTTGGCCTCTGCCACCGTCACACCGATATCCTGCGACAGCGAGAACGGAGAAATGCCATATACAATGCCGAAGTTCACCGCCTTGGCGCACGAGCGCATCTGCCCCGTCACCTCATCGGTTGACACATGGAAAACATTGGCCGCCGTCACCGTGTGGAAATCGGCACCGGAAAGGAAGGCTTTCTGCATCTCCTCGTCACCGGCCATATGGGCCAGCAGGCGCAGCTCGATCTGGGAGTAGTCGGCATCCACCAGCACCCAACCATCCTCAGCCACAAACATACGGCGCATCTCACTGCCCAGCTGCGTGCGGGTGGGGATATTCTGCAGATTAGGTTCCGTGGAACTCAGACGACCCGTAGCCGTCACCGTCATCTGAAAGTTGGTGCGGATCCGGCTGTCGGGATCAATGACCTTCAAAAGGCCGTCAGCATAGGTGGACTTGAGCTTGCTGTACTGACGATACTGCAGCACGTCCGCCACAATGGGATGCTGCCAGCGCAGCTTATCCAGCACATCGGCATTAGTGGACCAACCGGTCTTGGTCTTCTTCCCGTGGGGCAGCTGCAAATCTTCAAAGAGCACCTTACCCAGCTGCTTGGGAGAATTGATGTTGAACGGTGTGCCGGCGGCATCATAGATCCGCTGTTCCAACAGCGCAATTTCGCCCGACAGCATCTGACCGAAGCGAGCCAGCTCGCCGCCGTCCACGCGGAAGCCGGCACATTCCATCTCTGCCAGCACACGGCACAGCGGCATCTCCACCTCGTCGAACAGCTGCTGCATATTCTGCTCACGCAGCTTGGGCGCCAGCTCCTCTTCCAGCGCAGAAATGGCACTGCAATAGCTGCACAATGCCGCCTCCGCAGCAGCCGTGTCACCCAACAGGGAAAAGGCATCACGCTCCAGATGGACAGGCTTGGGCAGTTCCCCATTGAAATAAGAGACAAACAGGCGCGCCAGATCGTAGCTGCCCGCCGTAGCGTCCAGCAGATAGGCGGCAATGGCAGTGTCAAACACGAAACCGTCGCAATTGAGGCCGCTCTCCAGCAGCGCGCGCATCAGATCCTTTACATGGTGGCTCACCTTTCGGATGTCAGCGGCGAAGAGCGCATTCAAAAGGGCGTTCCAATCCCCCTCGTAACGTTCAAAGAAGAGAAGCGTCATGAGGCCGTTCTTCTCATCCACCTCGCACTCTACCGCCAGCACCTGCAGCTCTTCCAGCGCCAGCACCGTTACCTGTTCTGCCTTGCGCCACAGCTTCAGCAATTCTTCGGCGCGGCGCGGCTCAGCCAGCACCTCCACGGTCACGGCATAGTCCGATTCCTCGTCCCACACCTCGTTTTTCGCAGGCTGCAGACCGTACTTGTCGATCAATTTGGAGAACTCCAGCTGTAAAAAGAGGTCATACAGCTCCGGCTTGAAGGGGCGGCGCAGATTGTCCTCCACCGCAAATTCCACAGGCGCATCGGTGATGATGGTGGCCAGGAATTTCGAGTGCAGCGCACTTTCCTTCCCCTCCTCCAGCTTGCGGATGGCGGCAGGTTTGGCCTCGATCTTGGGCATGGCATCATAAAGTGCCTCCACGCTCTCATAGCGCTGCACCAGCGCCATGGCCGTCTTTTCGCCCACACCGGGTACACCGGGGATGTTGTCGGAGGTATCGCCCATCAGCGCCTTGAGGTCGATCATGTGGATGGGGGCAAAGCCATACTGCTCACGGAAAGCGGCAGGCGTCATATCCTTGGTGGTGGTCTGACCCATACGGGTAGACACCAGCTTCACCGTAGTCTTGTCGGTGATCAGCTGCAGGCTGTCCTTGTCACCGGTAACGATGACGCACTCCCAGCCGGCGGCCTCGCATTTACGGGAGATGGTGCCGATCAGGTCGTCGGCCTCGTAGCCCGCCAGTTCGTACCGGGGAATATCCATCGCGTCCAGCACCTGCTTGAGCCAGGGCAGCTGCATGGCCAGTTCCTCCGGCATGCCCTTGCGGGTAGCCTTATAGTTTTCATCAGCCAAGTGGCGGAAGGTCGGCTCGCGGCGGTCAAAGGTGACGCACAGCGCCTCCGGCTGCTCCTCATCGATGAGGCGCTGCAGCGTGGTAAGAAATCCGTAGATGGCATGGGTGAACAGACCCTGCCGGGTAGACAGGGGGCGAATACCGTAAAAAGCGCGATTGAGGATACTGTTGCCGTCAAGCACCATCAGTTTCATGGGTTCATTCCTCCCAAAGCATTTTGCACATACAGGGTTATTATACCTTTTTCCTTGCAGAAAAACAAGGTGTTACCCTTGACAGGAAGGTGATTTATGATAGACTTTTGAAGGATGTCATTTTGACGCGAAAGAAGGTCTTGCTATGTCCGATCGCCGCCTTGTCCGCCGGCTGAATCTCCATTTTTCCGTCCTGTGGGCACTGTACTGGATCGGTTGGGCCGCCCTCTGGGGCTACCTGTCCGTTTTCCTGCTGCATCGCGGTTTCACCAATTCCCAAATTGGTCTGGTTTCCTCCTGTGCGCTGCTGCTGCCTATCGTGGTGCAGCCGGCTCTGGCTTCACTCAGCGACCGCAACCACCACTTTACCGGCCGCCGTCTGACCATGGCGCTGACACTGCTGTCCATGGCATGCAGCATCGGTGTGTGGATCGCACAAAGCACCATCCTCTGCGCCGCGCTGCTGGTGGTCATCGGCGTATCGCTGACAGCTATTACCCCCTATTTCAACGCTATGAGCATGGAATTTACACTGCGCGGTCTGGATGTCAACTTCGGTGCCAGCCGCAGCTGCGGTTCCGTTTCCTACGCTCTTACATCTCTTGTCATGGGTGCAGCGTTGGAGCGTTTTGCCCCCACGTTGGTGTTGCCGATCTTTTTGGCAGCTTTTGCGGCGCTTTTTCTGGCTCTGGTGCTGTTCCGGTATCCTCTGCCGGCGCTTCAGGCCGGAGAAGATCTCAACCCTCCCGTCATTTTGTCCAACGCAGCGCTGCTGCGCCGCTATCCCCGTTTCACGTTGGTGCTGGTCGCCTGCTTTTTGCTGGTAGGCAGCCAAAACGCCATCACCACCTACATGATCCACATCGCCGGCAAGGTAGGCGGCGGCGCAGATATCACCGGTATCGCCTATTTTCTCTCCGGCATCATGGAGCTGCCCTCCATGCTGCTGTTTGGCAAGCTGCGCCGTAAATTCTCTCTGCGGCCGCTGATGCTGCTCTGCTCCATCTTCTTTGTGGTCCGCAGCACCGCTTTCCTGTTGGCCGGTTCCACCTACGCTGTGTTTCTTGCCTGTTCGCTGCAGTTTTTTGCCTATGCAGTCCTCGCCATCTCCACCGTATATTATGTCACGGAGGAGATTGACCTGGCCAATCAGGTCAAAGGTCAGGCTCTGATTTACACCGCCTCTTCCGGTATCGGTGCTGCTTTCGGCTCACTGTGCGGCGGACGGCTGCTGGATCTCGGTGGCGTAAACACCATGCTGACGTTCTGCATCTGCAGCGCCGCGGCCGGTGCTGCCGTGATGTTCTTCGCACTCTACACTAAACGTTCGAAAGGAAATAAGCTATGATCGAATCCTTCCTCACCGTCGCACAGCAGGTGCTGATGCTCTTCACCCTGATGGGCGTAGGCTTCCTGCTGGGCAAGCTGAAACTGCTCAATGCCCAGGGCAGCCTGTGCATGAGCAATGTCATGCTCTATGCCGTTGTCCCCTGCCTGGTGGTTTCCTCCTTCCAGCGCCCTCTGGAAGCCGAGCACCTGCAGAACCTCGGGCTGAGCATCCTTTTGTCGTTGGTCGTTCACATCGCCATGATCGGTGTTACTGCCGCCGTTCTGCGCCGCACCCCGAAAGACCGCCGCGGCATCTACAGTCTCTGCGCCGTGATGGCCAACTGCGGCTTTATGGCCTTCCCTCTGCAGTCCGCCCTGTATGGTTCGCTGGGTGTGTTTTACGGTTCCGGCTATATGGTCATTTTCAACATCGCCACCTGGACCTACGCACTGTATATGGCTGCCGATGGTGATAAGTCGGTGCTGAAGATGCGCACCGTGCTCCTCAATCCCACCATCATCGCGCTGGTGGTGGCGCTGACGCTGTATCTGACAGAGATCTCTCTGCCCAATCTGCTGCTCACACCCATCAGCTATATCTCCAGCCTCAATGTCCCTATGCCCATGCTGATCATCGGCTTCCACCTTTCTCAGGCGAATTTGAAAACCGCTTTGCAGGATAAGGGCGCCTTTGCCAGCATCGCACTGCGCCTCATCGTCTCGCCGCTGCTGACCATCGGCCTGTGCCTGCTGCTGGGTCTGAACTCTATGGTCGCCACCGTGATGGTTATTGCTGCCGCCACACCGGCCGCCGCCGTAGTGACCATGCTGGTGTCCAAGTTTGGCAAAAACGCCCCCCTCTCTTCCAGCCTCGTCTCCATCCACACGCTGTGTTCTGCCGTTACTCTTCCGATTATGGTAGCGCTGACCCAGCTTCTGATCAAATAAACGAAAACGGACCCTGTTCTCCAAAGAACAGGGTCCGTTTTTTGCTTTCATCCTTTATGACATCGGGGTCAGGGGCTGGCTGATGTCCACCTTGGCCAAGCGGACACTGCGCTCGCCCTCCACCAGAATCTGCACCTGCTGCACACCGCGAATCGAACACAAAGAGCGCACAAGTCCCTGTACAACCTGTTTCTGCGATGCAAGATCGCCGGGCATCAGTTCTGCACAGCCCTGCGGCAAATTGAGATAACAGGTGTTGCCGTCAATACGGGCGCTCAGCACGGAAAAACCTTCCGGCAGGAGCGGTGTCAGCGTTTCACTGACGGGTCCTGCCAGCAGCGCATCAATCACTGCATTCACCTGACTTTTACCTTCATAGATAGTCAGGATCCGTTCCTCACCCACCAGCGCAGAGCCGTTGGGGAAATACAGCTGCACCGCCAGATTGCGCACCACGTCCTCGGGGCTGGTAACCAACACATCATCGGCACGGAAATAGTTCTTGTCGCGATAGCTCAGTTCCTTTCCGTTGACGGTAATGCGCACCGTATAAATGCCGGGGATCTGCACCAGCGACAGCGCTGTACAGTAGTCGGCAATCGTCAAATCGATTCCGGACAACTGACCGTATCCGGAGGAAAAGTCCACCGTGACCGTACTGCCGGACACCTGACAGCTCATCATACGCGTGCCGTTGGGTACCAGACGGCCAAACGCGCCGTCGGAATAGCCCTCCAGCAGCAAGCCCATCACGGCATCGGCCTGTTCCTGCGCCGTCTTGCCGCGCATCTGACGCCAATCCACGCGCACCGTCGTGATGGCATCGCCGCCGCTGGCCATGTTGTCCTTCCGTACCGGGAAATACAGGCTCAGTGTTTCCGCCTCGCTGGGACCGTCCGGCACCACGCTGACACCCACCAGCGCCAGCACCACCAGACAAAGGAGCAAACCAATGACTCGTTTCATGATCTGTCCCCTCCTTCCGCCAACGGCAGACGAACTGTAAATACCGTTCCTGTTCCTTCCGCCCGGTGGGCGGCTTCAATGGTGCCCTTCCGGCGCAGAACCGTATCATGCACAATGCTCAGGCCAAGACCGGTACCGCCCACAGCACGGGAGCGCGCCTTGTCCACACGGTAAAAGCGTTCAAAGATGTGTCCCAGATCCTCCTCCGGAATACCAACACCGTTATCTTCCACGCGGATCACCACGAATCGCTCTTCCACCGTGATCCGGGCGCAGACATATCCGCCGACACTGTACTTAATGCCGTTTTCCATCAAGTTGTAGAGGATCTGGTGGATGTCGTCTTCTGTGGCCATGGCCACAGCCGCCGGGTCGGCGCGGCAGATCAGTTCCACGCCCTTTTCGTCTGCCACCATGTGCAGCATGCGCTCCACCCGGGTCAGCACAGGTGCCGTCTCCACCGCCACTGCCTGTTCGATGTTGCCGCTGTCAATACGCGTCAAACGCAGCAAATCTTCCGTAATACGGCTCAAGCGCTCGGCTTCCTGCCCAATATCGCCCACAAACTCACGCACCGTCCCGGCATCCATGTTCTCCGTCTGCAAAATGGAGTCTGTCAGCAGGCGGATACCGGCCAGCGGCGTTTTCAGCTCATGGGACGCATCGGATACGAAGCGGCGTCGGGCATTTTCCGTTTCCTGCAGCCGGTCGGTCAGACTGTTGAACTCCGCCGTGATCTGGGCGATCTCATCGCTGCCCTTCTCCTCTGCCCGGTGGCTGTACGCACCTTCGCGCACGTGGCGGATGGCTTTCAGCAACTCGCTGATGCGGCCCGTCAGCATACGCGAGAGCATCAAACTCAGCACCATCACCAGCACCGCCACCACAATGGAAATACGGGCGATGTTGTCCTGCAGACTCTTGAACAGTTCCGCCTGATCCGTGTCGTACTCGTAGGCGTAGATGGCACCTACCGTCTGGTTGTGGTACACCACCGGCGCTGCGCCACGGCTGAGAAAGGCATCCCCGTCATAGCTGCAGTAAAACGCATTTTGTCCCTGCAGCGCCTGATAAATTTCGGTATAAAAGGCGTAAAGACCTACGGCACTGCCGGTTTCACGGGAATCGTACAATACCCGTCCGGCTGTGTCGGTGACCAATATACGGCTCACGCCCGTCTCTTCCACCACGGTCATTGCCTGTCCCACATTTTCCGGCGTGAGTTCCTCCAGACCGCTCAGCGCAGACTCGATGACCTTCACGCTGCCCGCCATAGCCGTCGCCTTGGAGCGAAACACCAGGTTCTGGGATTCCAGCAGCGGATATGTGTTCAGCAGACACAAAACAAAGACAATGACCAGAATGTAGCTCAGGCTGAACTTAAATTGTAGGCTGACTTTCCCCTTTGAAATAGTAACCCACTCCCCACTTGGTCATAATATAGGCCGGTTCTGCCGGCTGATTCTCCAGTTTCTCCCGCAAACGGCGAATGTGCACGTCTACCGTGCGGTAGTCGCCGGCGTAGGAATAGCCCCACACCAGATCCAGCAGCGTCTCGCGGCTGTATACACGGCGGGGATTTTTCATCAGCAGTTCGATCAGATCGTACTCCTTGGCCGTCAGATCGATGGTCTCCCCGTTGCGGATGGCCACCCGCTGCTGGGTATCCAGTGACAGATCGCCCACCGTCAGCAGGCTGTGACTCTCCTCTGCCGCAGGGCGCGCGGCTACATTGCTTCGCCGCAGCAATGCGCGGATGCGAGCCTTCACCTCCAGGATATTGAAGGGCTTGGTGATGTAATCATCAGCACCGCAGGCAAACCCCGCCAGCTTATCGGCGTCCTCGCTGCGGGCCGTGAGCATGATGACAGGCACCTGCGAAAACTCCCGGATCTTCATGCACGCATCGCTGCCGGACATCACCGGCATCATCCAGTCCAGCAGCACCAGATCAAACGCCCCACCGCGCACCAGTTCCACGGCAGTGGCACCGTCATAGGCAGTCTGCACCTCATAACCCTCATTTTCCAAATTGAATTTCAGGCCTTTGACCAGCAGCTTTTCATCATCTACAACCAGAATCTTCATGGCTCCTCCTGTATGGTAATGAAATCGCGGATTTCATTCAGTTTCACTTCACCGATTCCTTCTACCGCCAGCAGATCTTCGGCGGCGGTAAATCTGCCGTTCGCTTCGCGCCAGTCCACGATCCGCCCGGCCAGCACCGATCCGATACCCGGCAGCATCTGCAGCGCGGTTTCGTCGGCAGTATTGATGTTAATTTTTTGCGGCAGTGTCTGACTCACATCTGCCTGCTTCCACGTGGTGATCAGAACTCCGTCCCCACCCGCTGCAGCGCCGTTCCGAAAAAACGAAAGACCCACCAAAAGCACAAAGGCCATCGTCAAAATCAGGAAGAATATTTCTGTTTTTGTGATCTTTCCCTTTCCCGCCATGGTTGACTACCTCTCATTTTTTGTTATAATTGAGATAGATTCATCATACGGTACACACAGGGTACCGCGTTTGTGATACACCCATTATACCATGCATGGAGAAAAAAGCACTATGAAATTTCGCCGCATTCTGTCTGTTTTTTTACTGTCCGTTCTGATGAGCCTCCTGCTCATCCCCAGCGCAGCCGCTCTGGAGCCTGTTGAGGTCAACGCCAAAGCCGCCCTGCTGGTGGATGTGGAGAGCAATACCATCCTCTACGGCAAAAACGAAACGAAAAAAATGTATCCGGCCAGTATCACCAAGGTCATGACCACGCTTCTGGTGCTGGAGGCGGTAGAGCGCGGCGAGCTGCACATGGATCAGATGATCACCGCCTCGGAAGAAGCCTTCTTTGACATGGAATGGGACGGCAGCAACGCCGGCATCGAAGCCGGCGAGGAGATGCGCCTGAAAGACCTGCTGTACTGCATTATGGTGGTCTCCGCCAACGAGGCCTGCAATATCGTGGCCGAAGCGCTGGACGGCAGCATCAGTGCCTTTGTTGATCGCATGAACGCCCGCGCCGGTGAACTGGGCTGCCGGAACACCCATTTCACCAATCCCCACGGCCTGCACGATACCGACCACTACACCACCGCCTGGGATATTTATCTCATCGCACGCGAGGCCATCCAAAACGAAACGTTTATGACCATCTGCAACACGCTGGCCTATGACGTGCCCGCCACCAACATGAGCGGCCCGCGCGAACTGCACACCACCAACTCTCTTATTTCCAACTGGAAGATCCTCGGCTATCTCTATGACGGTGCCGAAGGAATCAAGACCGGCACCACTGACGAGGCCGGTTACTGCCTGCTCTCTTCCGCCGTCCGCTCCGGCCGCCGTCTGGTGTGCGTGGTGCTGGGCTGCGAGGGTTCCGGCGTGGATATCGAGTGCTACCCCGATTCCTCCACGCTTTACGACTACGGCTTTGACAACTTCTCCACCAAGGAGATCCTCAACACCGACGAACTGATTGCCGAAGTGCCTGTGGAGCTGAGTAAGGAAACCAACTACGTGGTGATCCATCCCGCCACCGACGCCGAAGCCATTCTTCCCAACGAGTTGGATCCGGCCGCATTGGATCGCACCGTAACACTGAAAGAGGAGGTTGTCTACGCACCCATCGCCAAGGGCGATGTGCTGGGCGAAATCACCCTGTCTTACAACGGCCAGGTGTATGCCACCGTACCGCTGCTGGCTCAGTTTGATGTCAACGCCTCCCAATTCCTGACCACCAAGTATCAGATCGAACTCTTCCTCGCCCAGCGCACCGTACAGCTGGCACTGGTTGCCGCCGCACTGGTCATCGCCGCCTTTGTCATCTGGTGGAAATTCTTCCGCCGCAAGCGCCGCTACGGCAGCCACGGCAACAAACACCGCAGCCGCCGCACCTATCGCGGCAGACGCAGATAAACCGCAAAGCAGACGCGCATTCCGCGTCTGCTTTTCAACAAGGAGACTTTCATGAACATTCCGGTTATTCTCTATGAAGACGCCCATCTGGTGGTCTGCTGCAAACCCGTCAACTATCTTTCCGAGGATGACGGCAGCGCCAAGTGCATGCCTTGCTGGCTGCGCGAGCATTACCGCGCCGCCGGAAAGCCGGACTACATCGCCACCGTCCACCGGCTGGACAAAGTGACCGGCGGTGTGATGGTCTTCTCCCGCCGCAAGGAAGTCACCGGCAAACTGACAGCTCTGGTGGCCGAACACCGCATCACCAAGGAGTATCTGGCGGTGCTGCGGGGCCATCCGGAAAAGGAAGAAGATACCCTCACCGATCTGCTGTTCCGCGACGCCTCCCACAACAAGAGCTTTGTGGTGCAGCGAATGCGCAAGGGCGTGCGGGAAGCCAAGCTGGCCTATCGTCTGATCGGCCGGACGGAAGATCTCTCGCTGGTACGGGTGCAGCTGCACACCGGACGCACGCATCAGATCCGCGTGCAGTTCTCCTCCCGGCAGCTGCCGCTGCTGGGCGACATTCGCTATGGCAGCAAAGATCCCAACTGCACCGCTGCGCTGTGGTCTTACCGCCTGGCATTTACCCACCCGGTCACGAAGAAAAATATCGATGTGATGCTGCCCCCGCCGGCGCAGTATCCGTGGAACCTTTTTGACGCTGAGGAACTGACTGAGAAAACATGAAAAAAGTGGCACTTTCGTGCCACTTTTTTATTATTTTTGAGAAAATATATCCTGCAGCAGTCTCTTTCCGCTTGCCGTGCGGAAGATCCGTTCCTCCGTCGTCAGAATCGCCCGATAACGTTCGGGGAACTCATAAAGATTCACCAGGAAATCCGCCTCAATGAGGATCTGGTAATCCAGTCCCTCCACGTTAGCATAGGTGTGGTGATGCCC
Organism: Vescimonas sp.; assembly: GCA_045650885.1. Lineage (GTDB taxonomy): Bacteria > Bacillota > Clostridia > Oscillospirales > Oscillospiraceae > Vescimonas. The sequence goes on from JAZRRQ010000012.1 coordinate 38,514, forward strand.
CACCAGGTACTTCACGCGATCGATCTGATCTTCGGTATAGCTACCCAGAGCACGCAGCAGCGTCTCCGCTTCGCCGGGGCCGATGGCTTCCTGCAGCTTACCGTCGCTGCGGCCATACTGCCGCTTGGCGTTGCGAATGCCGATATCGTGGACCAGCGCCGCTGTCTCTAAGATGAACTGTGTCTGCGCATCCAGCCCCTCCATCACACCGATGGCCGCGGCAAAGCCGTGGACTTTAGTGAAGTGGTGGATCAGCGCCGGCTCACGGTCATAGGCCGCCATGGCGGCCAACAACTCTGCCGTTTCCTTTCTCATTTTTTCTTCTCCTGAATCTCCACCTCAAAGATGGTGTCTTCCTTGTCGTAAAAGGCCAGAGCCTGATAAAGGTCCTGCTCCGTCTCCTCTTTGCGGCTGACAATCAGCATCACAGGCCGGTAGGAAACCACTACGATCGCCTCAGGACACATGACGCAGCAGCGGTAGTCCTCCCAGTCAAAGTGCGTTTCAATACCGGATTCGCTGCACTCGGTGATGCCGTCTTCATCAAAGGTGATCGTGCCTTCCCTGCCGCTGCTCTCCACATACAGCGTCCTGGCTTTTTCATAGGCTTTGCTGCTGGCATTCCACACGGCCCACAACCAGCCGCCCAGCAGAACGCACAGCGCCAGCAGCACGATCTTCACCACCGAAATACCGCCCACGGCCAGCAGCAGTCCCTGCAGCGCTGCAAGGGCGGCAAACAGCAAGGCCTGAATTTTCATTCTGCGCAGCGATTGGGAAAAAGACTGCACTTTGCCGCCGCGGTTTCGCAAAATCATGGCCGCGCCGGAGCTAATCCCCTGCCCCAAGTCAAAAATGCGTTCCTTGTTCTCCAGCACGTAGGGAATCACAAAAGTCTGCGTATCCATTGATCTGCTCCTTTTCCACCAGCGCGATCAGCCGCGCACCTTACTTACCGCAGCGCCTCTTCCAGTGCCTGAGCCAACTGGTCAGGGCAAGAGGTGCTCTTCATACCGCAGCGGATACCGCGCATACGTTCAATGGCGTCCTCTGCCTTCATGCCGCGCACCAGCGCGCTGATGCCCTGCAGATTTCCGTTGCAGCCACCGAGGATCTGAACATCACGAATCACGCCGTCTTCCAGTTCAACGGTCATACGCTGGGCGCACACACCCTTGGGACGATAGGTATAAGTCATAACAATTACTCCTTTGTGTTTGATCATGGTTGGTCTTATTATATCTCGTCAGCACGTAATTGACAAGTTTTTTGCTGTGCCATTCTCCCCCATCGCCATTGGAACGCAACAATTGGAGCCGGCAAATTTTCATCCGTCGCCTTATTATACACCGCTCCACCCACGACTATGGCGCCGCACGGAATCTTTTGCATTTCGTACGCCCCGTTTTTCTGCAGTTAAACAGAGCAATCACAAAACAACCCGCAGGGAGAAAATATGATCCTGTACATCGAACTGACAATGGCCGCCCAGCCGCTCCGTCATATAGCGGATGCTCTTTGTTCCGTAGCCGTGACCGGCTTTCGGGGACAGCGGCAAGCCATCTGCAAAAGCAGGAACCGTACCGGTGGGATTTTTCACAGAGAGCAGCAGCTTGCCCTTGAGAAACTTCAGCATCAATTTGACATACCGCCGCTCTTCCGGCAGTTCTTTCTGTGCATTTAATGCATTATCCAGGGCATTGGACAGGATCGTGGAAAAAACAATATCGTCTACCGGAAGATCCTCTACACCAATCACGTAGGTGAAATCCACTTTTTCTTCCTTGCATTTGGCGGCAAAGGCGGAAAGAACGCAATTCACCACCGCATTTTTGCAATAATGCTCCACCTTGGTGCCGGTCACATAGTCGGAATAGTGCGAGATGATCTCCTGCGCTGTTTTGGTGTCTCCGCTCTCAATACAAACCGAGAGGTTACTCAAAATCATGCGCATATCGTGCCTCAGCAGGCGCAGTTCCCGTTCACTGCGTTTCACCGCCTCCAGGTCACGGCTTTGCTGCTCCACCGCCACACGGATAAGCTGCTCTTTCTGTTCGGCATCCGCTTTCTGCTCATATTGCTCGTAATAGACAACGCAAAAGAGAAAGAACACCACACAGAGGAAAAAGGGCAGAAACTCGATGGCTACGCGGTTGTTGCTGGTCCAGAAGTCTGTATAGACGCCCATAGAATAGTCGTACAGATAGTAGATGATCGGCACGCTTCCGAAAATCAAGGCACTTTTCGGATCCTTATGAAACAGCTTGGAAAAGGTGGGTGCAAGATAGACCAAGACAACAATTGCCACCAGCATCAATGCTATCATGCGCGTAACATATTCTGCCACAACGCTTTTTGTCAAACTGGCAGCCAAAAGTCCCATCCACTTGGACGGCTGGCAGCACAGATACGCAGAAAAAACGGCAGACAGCGCCGTAACGATGCCCTTACGGTAATGCAAACACAGCACCAGCACCGTTGGCACATGGATCATCACCGGATAGAGTTTCCACACCAGTAACTCGTCAAAAGATAAGTAGACAACAAGCTGCAGGAGTCCGCAAAAAAGCACAAGTCCACCCAACACCATATAGTTCCGCCTTTGGAACAGCTGAATACCGGCAAAGGAAAAGGAGAGCAGAAGGCCAAAGGGCAGCAGCAAAACATAATGCGCAAAATAGAGGAGAGATTCCAGCACGAAAACATCACCCACTTCATCAAAATCAGATCGGGACATGACGGGCCCGATTGGCTGCAGATACACCGCTTAAAGTGATTCCGCCTCCGCGAAAAGGTAATCCATATACACCTGTCGGACATTGGAATACAGCAGACGGGAGATCGGGATGGTCTCACCGCCAAAAGTGACAAACGAGTCGGCGGTCAGCTCTGACATGTGCCAGAGATTGACAATATAGGAGCGATGCACTTTCAGAAAATTACTGTGAGACAGCAAGTTGGGTTCATATTCAGCCAACGATGCGCGACTCTGGCGTACAGATCCGTCATTCATGTGGAAATAAAGGAATTTATCGCGAACTTCTACATAAGCCAGGGCAGAAAGCAGGATCTTTGCCGCCCCGGAAGTGGTTTTGATATGGAGACTTTCAGACCTCTTATAGTCTTCCGAAACCAGACGGTCCATCAAAGCAACGAATCGCTGACGGTTGACAGGCTTGAGAAGGTAGTCCATGGCATTGACGGCATAACCCTCCACAGCGTAGTCCGGCGAAGAGGTCAGAAACACAATTTTCACATCAGAGTCAAATGTACGGATGGCGCGGGCTGCTTCCATACCGCTGACACCCGGCATCAGGATATCCAGCAAAAGCAGGCCATACTCCTCCGTATGCATGGAAGAGACCATCTCCGATGCACTTAAAAACGTGCGCCAGGAGATCGGGGCACGTGTCTGTTTGCGGTAGTCCTCCAGCAAGCGGACAATGCGGTCCAACGCCAAAGAATTATCGTCACAAATGGCAATATGCAGCATAACCCACGTCCCTTCCTACAAATTATCTGCATTATACCATCAAGAAAACTGTTTTTCCACCACCATTTGACATTTCACGCCACGGGCGCTACATTTCGCGCCATTTTTAACACAAGGGGCAACGGGCGTGCTATAATGCCCACAATATTAGAAGGTAGGAGAAGCAGGCATGAATGGCTATATTGGCAGTGTAAGATTTTTCAAAAATCTGATCTTGCTGTTGGTGATTGTATTTATCACGGTCCCCACCGTCTTTTCTTTCCGTTATAAAGCGGAAGTTGCCAATTTGGAAGATCAGTTGGCGCAGCAGCAGGCACAGCAAGCGGCCGACAGCGAAAGGCTGAATCAGAAAATCCAGGAACTGGAGACGGAGCTCAACACAATCCATATCGATCCCGAGGGTCCGGAATACCAGAACCTGTACCCGGATTTTTACGCGCCGCAAAAGCTGTCCGCCATGACGAAAGAAGAAAATGTCATCTACCTGACATTTGATGACGGCCCGTCTGCGCGCACCCCCGAAGTGCTGCAGATTCTGCGGCAAGAAAATGTGAAGGCAACCTTCTTCGTCATCGGAAAGGACAGCGAAACCCGCAGACAATGGATGCGCGACATCGTCAACGACGGCCACACCATCGCCATGCACACCTATACCCATGACTACGACGACGTCTACGCCTCCGTGGAGGATTATCTGGCGGACATGTATCAGATCTTCACCATGATCAAAGAGGCAACCGGTGTCACGCCCACCCATTTCCGTATGCCCGGCGGCAGCGTCAACGGCTACAACTACGAAGTGAGCCAGGACATCATCTCCGAAATGCTGCGGCGCGGTTTCGTCCCCTATGACTGGAATATCTCCAGCGGCGATGCCTCCAGCGGCGGCGCAACGGCAGACGACATTCTCAGTAACGTCCTGCGCGGCGCCGGCGGAAGCCGCGGCATCGTTCTTATGCACGATTCCATCGCAAAATACTCCACTGTAGAAGCGCTGCGCTCCGTGATCCGGACTCTGCGGGAGATGGGCTACACCTTCGACAGGTTGCAGCCGGATACCGCCCCCATCCTGTTTTCGTACGCGCACTAACTGCCCTTAAAGTTCAAATAAACGCAATTTCTATTCTTTTACTTAACAAAATTAAATTTTAGGAGGAAATAAAAATGGGCGCAAAGGAAAATCTCAACGAAGCTATGTTCAGCATGTTTGGTGTCGGTAAGGCTCCCGCCACCGATACTTCCACTGCAGCAGAAATGCCCGCAGTCGAACCTGTTGCCAAACCTGCAGCTCCTGCTCCCGCTCCCGCAGCCATCAAACCCGTCACCTATCTGGCTCCCGGCTCCTGCATGGAAGGTAAGCTCAAGTGTCAGGGCGACGTGGATATCGCCGGCATCTTCAAGGGCGACATTGAGGCCGAGGGCAAAGTAAAGATCTGCGCCAACGTAGCCGGCAACATCAAGGCCGCCACGCTGGAGCTGAAGAATTGCCGCCTGACCGGCGACGTAGAGGTAACCGGTCTCGTCACTCTCGACGAAAAGGCCGTTGTGGAAGGCAAGATCACTGCTGGCGAACTGGTCTGCTTTGGCCGCATCAAGGGTGATTTGGACATCAAGACCAACGTAGCTCTCAAGGCAAACTCCACGGTAGAGGGCAACATCATCACCGGCACCATGTCCATGGAATCCGGCGCCATCATCAACGGCAGCCTGCTGATGAAGGCCGCCGCCCAGAGCGAGAAGTAATCCTCACAGGTAGCCCCGGCACTATGCCAAAACGGAAGGAGTTTTCTCTGTGATACCGTTCCTTGTTCTTATTGCAATTGCCAGCATCTTTGCTTTGCTGATCTTGTGGTGCTATATCACCAAGCAAGAATTGCGCCAGAAAATGGACATGGTCAAAAGTGCGGAAAGCCAGTTAAAGGCCTACGAAGAAACACTGCTGGGGATGGAAGATGTGGCGCAAAATGACCAGGCGCAGGCTGTTGCGGCGCGGTGTCGCGACATCTACGCGCAGGCCGTCATTTTGTATAATGAAACCCTCAGCCGCCCCATCTACCGCATTCCGGCAGCAGTCTTGCAGTATCGCTCGATTAAGCTGAAGTAAACATCAAGAACCCTCACAGGACATCCTGTGAGGGTTCTTTTTTTAGGACATGCTGCATTGTCTTTTATGCATCTTTGCAGAAAAACTCCTCCGGTCTGCCGGGTTTTGTGTCCCAATCAACCGAAGGAGTTTATTGCACTCTATGGTGAGAGTTTATCCACATGAAGGCCTGTTTTCATTCCGAATTTGCAGAATTGGTCGGAATCAGCGATCACGCCAAATCCCGCAAACCCTTGTGCCTCAAAGGTTTCCTTACGCGCGCTTGCGCTTCATCTGTAACTGCAATCTGTCTGCAATGAGGGCGATGAACTCACTATTGGTGGGTTTGCCCTTGGCGGAGTTGACGGTATAGCCGAAGTAGTGCTGCAGCGTCTCCAGATCGCCACGATCCCATGCCACCTCGATGGCATGGCGGATGGCGCGCTCCACACGGGAAGGCGTGGTGGCAAAGCGCTTGGCCACCTCGGGATAGAGCACCTTGGTGACGGCATTGATCACATCCATATCGTCCACGGCGATCATGATGGCTTCGCGCAGGTACTGATAGCCCTTGATGTGGGCGGGGACGCCGATCTCATGGATAATGCCGGTCACAAGGCCTTCCAACGCGGGAGCATGTACCTCCTCCCGCTCCTCCTGAGGGTTGACGGCACGGCGCATATGCTCCATCAAAGAGCTGTCGGAAACCGGCTTAGGCAGGAAAAAGTAAACGCCCAAATCCGTTGCCTGCTGCACCATACGGTCACTGCAGAAGGAGGACGTGACGATGACCTGCGGCATCTCCGCCTGCATTGCCTGCAAACGGTTGAGTACCCCGAACCCATCCAGTCCGGGAAGCACCAGATCCATGATCACCAGCTGCGGCTTGCGTTCAAGTGCCATTTGCACCAACTGCTCGCCATCACCGGTGCTGCCCACCACACAAAATTCACCCGTTTCTTCTATTGTATCTTTCAGCAAAATGCGAAACTCTTCACTGGCGTCTGCCAAGATCACGCGTACTTCGTTTGCCATATGATCCCTGTCCTTTTCCACTCATTTTTCGCGTTTTGCTCCGCCGGAGGGCCAATCTCCTCCATCGCCGGAGCTGTATATAATATATCACATTGAGACATATTTTTCAAGGCAAAATTCCGCCAATTCCACATATTTTATCGACAAATTCCGCACTTTTTAACTTCGTCAACTTTCAACATCTTTCGACAAATCTGTAAAAAATTACCAATCATTTCACCAGGCCGCGACGGTATTCGGCATTGATCTCATGCAGTTCCTTTTCCCCGTCGATATACGGGCGATAGATCTCCTCCACACGACCGCCACCCAGGTTGCCGCAGCTGCTGCAGCCGTCGCAGCTATCACCGCAAGCGGACAGGCCGCGACGCACGATCTCTTCACGCTGCGCGCGGGTGGTATCCTTGATCAACATAGATTTCATCTGCTTCCTCCTTTCACCAAAAGTTGCTCATAGCATGACCGGCGGCAAGGCGGATTATCCCACGCTTTCCTTGACGGACGACGTATTTTTCTTTATGATAGCAATAGAATCATTGGCAGGAGGCGTATTTTATGCGTTACGAACAGGTTTTGGAAAGTGCTGCCTATATCCGCTCCGTTACCGCGCAGCAGCCCACACTGTGCATCATTCTCGGCAGCGGACTGGGCGGCTTGGTGGATGTGATAGCGAACAAAACCGTGATCCCCTACGGCGATATTCCGCATTTCCCCCAGTCCACGGTCCCCGGCCACGCCGGCAATCTGGTGATCGGCTGTATCGGCAGCACCACCGTGGTTGCCATGCAGGGTCGTTTCCACTACTACGAGGGCTTTACCATGGATCAGGTAACCTATCCGCTCTACGTCATGAAGCTGCTGGGCGTTACCAGTCTCATCGTCACCAACGCCTGTGGCGGCGTGAACCGCAGCTTCGCCCCCGGCGATTTGATGCTCATTACTGACTACATCAGCTTCATGGCCCCTAATCCCCTCATCGGACACAATGACGAACGATTTGGTCCCCGCTTCCCTGACATGACGGAAGCTTATTCCCGTCGCCTGATGGCTAAAGCGGACGAGCTGGCTGCCTCGCTGGGTTTCTCGCTGCAGCGCGGCGTGTACGCCCTGTTTTCCGGTCCCTGCTTTGAAACAGCGGCGGAGATCCGCGCCTTTGCAGCGCTGGGTGCAGACGCGGTGGGCATGTCCACCGTGCCGGAGACCATCGTGGCTAACTATCTGGGAATGGAGGTGCTGGGCATTTCCTGCATCACCAATATGGCCACCGGCATCGCCGAGAAGAAACACTCTCACGAGGCAGTGATCCGCACTGCCAACGAAGCCGGCGAAAAGCTGTGCGCACTGGTAGAAAAGCTGGTGCAAAGCTGGTAAACAAGAAAACGGACAGTCTACGGACTGTCCGTTTTTTATACGAATTGTTAGTCTTCCACATCCACGTCCAGGCCGATCTCCTGAGGGCGGAAGCGAGGGCAGACATTCTCCGACGAGGTAATGACGCTGGCTGCCAGATAGGTGCCGATATCCACCGCCTCACCCAACGTCTTGCCATAGGTCAGGCCAATAGACACACCGGCGCAGAACGCATCACCGGCACCGGTGGTATCCACCACCTGCACGCTGCGGGCAGGGCATATGCCGCTGACACCGTTGCAGTCGGCGTAAACGGCGCCCTTGCTGCCCATGGTAACAACCATGGAGGGGAACTTGGCCTGCAGCACCTTCTCCTGCAGGATATCGCACATTTCGTCCGGAGTCTTATCCGAATAGTCATCCAAAAACAGCTGACCGGCCTCCTGCTGATTGCAGATGAAACAATCAAACTTCTGCAAAAAGTCCCGGCGCTTGAGGGCAATGCCCATGTTGGAAACCAGCGCAAAGAGCTTGGTATGATGCTTTTCCGCCAGCTCCAGCACCTTTTTGACAATCTCCTTGTCCAGATCCACTTCCAGCACGACACCTTTGACAGAAGAAAAAATCTCATCGCCCTTTTCTTCCAGCAGATCCAGAATCGGCAGCATGTTGGGCCGCTTGGAAATGGAACCGGCGACATCGCCCTCCTCATTAAATACAGCCACCCAAGTACCCATGCCGTCGGGAATGGTCATCATATAATCGGTCTTCACCTTATGGTTGCGCAGCTTCTCCAGCACAGCAGCTCCCATGGGCGTATCATCTACAATGCTGACAAAAGTCGGCCGCAATTCCATATTGGCAATATCTTCCACCACATTGCGGGCCACACCGCCGTGGATATACTCCACACGACCCGCATTTCGGCCATTGGGAATGTAGTGATCAAAGGGGAAACCCTTGATGTCGACAAATACAGCACCGATGACGGCAATACTCATACGATCGCTCCTTTGCGCAATTGATTGTGTCTATCATACCATATTTGCGTCGAAAAGCAATGAAAATTGGATGGAAGATTTGACACCATTCTCTCTGCGCACTATAATGGCAGGTGAATAAAGAAATTCCGCAAAGGAGATTCCCCATGGCCAACATCATTGAGATCCACGATTTTTCTGATCCGCAGTTGGACGTATACGCCCGCCTCACCGAGGCACAACTCCTCAACCGTCACTGTCTTGCCGACGGCCTTTTCATCGCCGAAAGCCCCCTTGTCATCGGGCGGGCGTTGGACGCAGGCTATGAGCCGGTATCTCTCCTGATGGAACGCAAGCACATCGAGGGACAGGCGCGGGAGATCATCGAACGCTGCGGTGATGTACCGGTCTACACAGCGGAGTTCGACGTGCTGACACAACTGACCGGCTTTCAGCTGACCCGCGGCACATTGTGCGCTATGCGCCGCAAGATGCTGCCCACGGCAGAGGAGATCTGCCGCAATGCCCGGCGCATCGTGCTGCTGGAAAACGTCATGAACCCCACCAATGTGGGCGCCATCTTCCGCAGTGCCGCCGCACTGAACATGGACGCTGTTCTGCTGACTCCCGGCTGCTCCAATCCCCTCTATCGCCGCAGCGCCCGTGTCAGCATGGGTACTGTTTTCCAGATTCCCTGGACGTATTTAGGCAGTGAGATGGCCGACTGGCCGGAAAACGGCATGGCCAGACTGCGTGACATGGGCTTCAAGACCGCTGCCATGGCACTGCGCGCCGATTCTGTGTCCATTGATGACCCCGCCCTGATGGCAGAGGAAAAACTGTGCATCGTACTGGGCACGGAGGGTGACGGTCTGGCCGGTGAAACCATTGCCGGCTGTGACTACACGGTGATGATCCCCATGTCTCACGGCGTAGACTCTTTGAACGTGGCCGCCGCCAGCGCCGTGGCCTTCTGGCAGCTGGGACGATAATAGACATCTTCTGACAAAACAAAAGCGATGCACAACTGTGCATCGCTTTTCCTTATGCCTCGTTCACCAGCTTGCCGGTCATATGCTCCGGGGTCAGGGTGAACACCAGCGTATGATCCATGGCCTGAGCGATTTCATGCTCCACATAGGCAGTATCATCGGTAAATTTGGCGCTGAGGCGGCGGATAAACTCCAGCGCGGCAGCCTCATCCTCCACCACCTGCAGGCGGCCGAAAACGATGACACTGCGGATATTCAGCGCCCATTCGCCTTCGCGGCGATAACCCTCATCGTACACGCAGAAGGAGGCCTTGTCACACGCCTGCATAGCATCGCTGCGGTGGCCCTTCATACCGCTGTGGAAATAGAGCTTACCGTCTGCTTCACAGTACCAGTGGTTCATGGGCATGCCATAGGGATAGCTGTCATCACCCAGCACGCTCAGCACACCGCGAGGCTGTGCTTTCAAAATCTCGACACACTCGCTCTGCGGCAGCTTTTGTTTTTCTCTTGCTACATCACGAAACATGGCATTTCCTCCTTAAATAATACCCAGAATCTTCAAAAGCAGCAGTCCCAGCACCAAAATAATGATCGGGCGGGTAATACGGCTGCCCTTGGAAATGGCAAGGCCAGCGCCGACATAATTGCCCGCCATATTGCACACAGCCGCAGCCAAACCCAGTGGGAAAAACACCTGCCCATTGAGGATAAATACCGTCAGGCCCGCAATATTGCTGGAAAGGTTGATCACCTTGGCCTGTGCATTGGCACGGCGGGGATCGATACCGGCCAGCACAGTAAAGGCGATGATCAGGAACGTTCCGGTGCCGGGGCCGTAGAATCCATCGTAAAAGCCGATCAGCAAGCTGCTGCCAAGGGCCACGACCCAAGTCTTGGTATTGAGTTTTACTGCTTCGTCCGCGTCACGGAACAGGCGGGGGCTGAGCACCACCACTGCCACCACAGGCAGCACAAAGAGCAGCACCTTTTCCATCACATCCGCCGACACAGCCAGCGACACATTGGCGCCCAGAGAACTGCCGATCACCGCCATCACAATAGTCGGCACGGCCAGACGCCAGTTTACCAATCCTTCACGGATGAAGCGAATGGTGGCCAACGTCGTTCCACAGGTGGACGAGAGCTTATTGGTGGCGATGGCCTGATGAACCGGTACACCGGAGAGTATGTAGGCCGGCAGCGTAATCAATCCACCGCCGCCACCGATGGCATCCACCAGACCGCCAAGGAACAGCAGCGGGCAGACGATCAAAAACATCTGAGGGGTTAACGTCATTTGTTCTTCTCCCTGCCATCAATTTTGCGAACGAAAGATGATCTCGCCGGTTTCGGCGTTCATAGAGTCCACAATGGCCAGCGACTCCAGCTGATAGCCCAAATTACGCATCCGCTTGCCGCCCTCCTGGAATCCCTTCTCGATGGCAATGCCCAGGCCTTCCACCGTAGCATCGGCAGCCTCCACCAGAGAAATGAGTCCCTGCAGCGCATAGCCGTTGGCCAGGAAATCATCGATAATCAACACATGGTCATCGGCGTTCAGAAATTTCTTGGACACGACGACCTGATTACTGGTCTTATAGGTAAAAGAGGGCACCTCTGCCACGTACACATCGCCGTCAATGTTGATGGACTTGGCCTTCTTGGCAAAAACCATCGGCACGCCGAAGGCTTCTGCCACCGGATAGGCAATGGCAATGCCGGAGGCCTCAATGGTCAGCACCTTGGTGATCTTCTTATGTGCAAAACGGCGGTGGAACTCCTGCCCGATTTCACGGAGCAGGGCAATATCCATCTGGTGGTTAAGAAAGCTATCCACTTTCAGCACATTTCCCTCTTTGACAATGCCGTCTTTCAAAATGCGCTCTTCCAGAAAATTCATAGCCAATACCTCCCCTTATTTTATATCAATATACCACAACGTTTTGTGTTTGTCAGCCATTTTCGCCAGAAATGTACAATAAAAAGCTGCCGCGCGCAGCACGGCAGCTTGGTTGACGGAAATGTTTCCCTAACTCAGAGAATGGTTTCTATCTCCTTCAATGATGACACATGATACTGTAATTTCATTCCGCACGGAATGCTTTTCTTACCGGGATTGTAGTAGCATGTCTGCATTCCAGATTGAATTCCTCCCGCCATATCAGATGACAGCGAATCTCCTATTATCATCATCTCGCAAGGCTGAATTTTCTGTTCTGATTTTGCATTCAAACGGTTTATACAAGTATTAAAGAATTTTTCAGAGGGCTTCGAGCTGCCGATCTCTTCTGAGATAAACAAATCCGAAAAATAAGGCAGCAGGCCGCTTATTTTAAGTCTGTTCACCTGCTGTGCATAGGGCCCGTTGCTGGCTACACAAAGGATATACTTGCCGTGCAGATATTCCAACAATTCCATTGCACCGCTTTCAGGAATCGCACTTTCAAACAAACACTCCCGGAAGTATTTTTCAAAAGCCACTCCATCGTACGATATGCCCAAACATTCAAATATCATATTCCAGCGTTTTTCCTGCAATTCTTCAAAGTCCAATTCCCCTTTTTCAAGCTGCTGCCACAAGCCGGTGTTTATTTGATTGAAAACAGAGAACATTCCATCTTCATATGTTCCAATTTTGAATTTTTCAAATCCATTTTTCATGGATTCTTTAACATATTCATCAAAACTTAGCAGCGTATTATCAACATCGAACAGAATAACCTTTAACATATATGATCCTCCACACATCAGCGTCTTCCCGTCCCATTATAGCATACATAACGGCAAGAAGACAGAGGCAAATGCCTCTGTCTTCTTGCGTCTATCCTGCCGCTTCCAGCATATTCTCTATAAAAATCCCGTACCCGGTCGTCAGGTCATTGACAAGGACATGGGTGACAGCCCCCACCAATTTCCCATCTTGGATAATCGGGCTGCCGCTCACGAGTAATTGTCATTAGGGGCAACACATTTTAATCATTTATCAACCATGCGGACAGAATTTATAGATTGTTCCACTCATCTCTTGAAATTGCAAACACTTTTGTAATACCATTGGGTTCATCCTTGTATTCGTCTACCTGTTTGCATCCATAAGCTGTTGCAGTTTTGGCCGACGGTTCATTTGTATACTTCATATAGGAATAAATAACGTTAAACGGTGTATGCAGGAATGTCCAATCTCTGACAGAAACGGATGCTTCCTTTGCATATCCCTTTCTCTGTTGGTCGCGTCTGATATGGTATCCGATTT
>JAZRRQ010000013.1:0-13705 GCA_045650885.1 Vescimonas sp.
GTACATGTCAAGGAAGGCGAGTCCCTGGACAGCGCTCTGAAGCGTTTTAAGAGAAGCTGCGCCAAGGCCGGTATCGTTGCAGAGGTGCGTCGCAGAGAGTGCTATGAGAGCCCCAGCGTCAAGCGCCGCAAGAAGAGCGAGGCCGCCCGCAAGAATAGAAACAAGAGATTTTATTAATCTGTTTCTTATGGAAGGTGAACCGTTTACGGTTCACCTTCTTTCTTTTTTTCAAAGAGCTTGGGCAGAATATCCTGCGTTTCGGGCCAGACCACAAAGCCCTCTGTGATGTCCAATTGCTTTGCTAGTTCCATCTTGCGCAGCATGGAATCGGTACTGTCGAATAAAACGAAGTGGGTTTGACCGTTATAGCTATAGGTAAAGTAGTGTGCGCACAGATCGTCGCAGTAATAGACGGAGCGACGTATCCGCAGCTGACGCAGCTTCTCCGGTGTAAGAGGTGTTCCCTCGCCCTTGGGACAGGGAAGGGGGAAATCCATCATCAGCCGCTGCAGATCCAGCGCAATGCGGTGCGCGCCGTAGCGACTGATGGATTCCTCCAAACGCTGGCGCAGAGAGCCGCCGGAGATGGCTGTGCAGATCAGTACACTGGCTTGCGGCGCTGTCTGTGCAAGTGATTCCGGGACATAAAGCTGCCGCCGCTCTTGGGTAGCCAGCGGTATCAGGTGCTGCAGCAGGGGTTGGTATGAGACGCAACAGGCATCCTCCGTGTCCAGCACAATGCCGGCAAAATGGCGGCTGATGCATATGTCCATGATTTCGCGGCTCAGGGCAGCTGCCGTCTGCGGCGGCATATGTACCCGGCAGGAGAGCAGCATCAGTCCGCCTCGCAGCGTAGGCGGCAGCGGCTGGGAGCGCAAAGTGCCGTCCGAACTGACATAAAACGCTGCGTGTGCCAAATGGGATGTAAAAGATAAGCCGTCTTTTACCCGGTCGGGAGTAAGTGCCAGATATAGCTGCAATCAGATCACCTCTTGTATTTGGCGGCAAAGAATGATACACTATATAGTAGTTTATGAACAAAGGAGACTCGCTATGAGCTTTTCTCTGATTCCCGATCGGCTCTACGCTGCCTATACGGACATTACGCCGCAGATGCTGCAAAGCTGGGGCATCAAGCTGCTGCTGTGTGATCTGGATTACACGCTGGCTCCGCGCAGCGTGGCACGACCCGATGAGAGAGTGCTGGCCTGGGTGCAGGCGATGAAAGATGCCGGCATCGAGGTGATGATCCTCTCCAATAACCGCAGCCCGGAACGGGTGGAGCTTTTCTGTGCGGGCATGGGAATCACCTATGTGGGCCAGGCCGGCAAGCCGGCCAAGCGCGGCTATCGCGAGGCGATGGCAAAGGCAGGCGTCACAGAGCGGGAAACCGCCATGCTGGGCGATAAGCTGCTGACCGATGTGCTGGGCGCTAAGCGCAGCGGCGTGCTGGCGCTGATGGTAGAACCGCTGGGTGGCCCGGTGGGGGCATGGAACCACGTGCTCCACGCCCTGCAGGCACCTTTCAAAGCTATGACAAAGGAGAACTATCTATGAATCGTTTTGACGCAATTGCAGCCGCGCTGCCCCAGTACGGACTGGACGGTATTCTGCTCACCAGTGCAGCCAACCGCTTTTATGCCACCGGCTTCCATGGCGATGAAGAGAGTGGTATTGTTTTGGTGACCACTCAGGGCAACTTTTTCTTCACCGACTCTCGCTACATCGAGGCTGCTGAGGCCAGTATCGAGAACGCTGCCATCGGCTTGGTGAACGCACAGAAGCGCTACATCGCCTGGATCAATGAGGCGCTGGAGCTGACCGGTGCCAAGATGATCGGCATCGAGGAAGAACATATGACGGTGGCGGATTACCACGCCTATGAGGAGAAACTCAACTGCCAGCTGAAAGCAGCCGATGAGCTGATGCTGCAGCTGCGCCAGTGCAAGGATGAACAGGAGATCGCCTGCATGATGCAGGCCCAGCGTATTGCGGAGGAGGCATTCCGCCAGCTGCTGCCGGAGATCCGTCCCGGTGTGACAGAGCGCCAGCTGGCCGCTCGCCTGCAGTATCTGGCCATCTCTGCCGGTGCTGAGAAGATGAGCTTTGATACCATCGTCGCCAGCGGCCCTAACGGCAGCATGCCCCACGCTGTACCCAGCGACCGCGTTGTGCAGGACGGGGAATTCATTACCTTCGACTTCGGTTGTGTGTACAAGGGCTACTGCTCCGATATGACCCGCACCGTGGCAGTCGGTCAGGTGACGGAAGAGATGGAAAAGGTCTATCATATTGTCAAGCAGGCGCAGCAGGCCGGTCTGGATGCCGCCTGTGCCGGCAAGACGGGCCGCGAAGTGGATGCCGCCGCCCGCGATATCATCGAGGCTGCCGGTTATGGCCCTTACTTCGGTCACAGCCTGGGTCACAGTCTGGGTCTGCAGGTCCACGAGTCCCCCAATGCCACGCCTGCCAACGAAAATCCGCTGCCTCTGCATGCAGTGATCAGTGTGGAGCCGGGTATTTATCTGCCGGGTCGTTTCGGTGTCCGCATCGAGGATGTGGTGGTTCTGGAAGCGGACGGCTGCCGCAATTTGATGGAACTGAGTAAGGATTTGCTGCATCTGTAAGGGTTTTTCTATTCGAATAAGGAAAAAATAGCGTAAAAGGCTTGCCAAACGGCGGCAAATCATGTAAAATGTAAAAGCTGTTTTGGCACTTATAGTAAATACGGGGAAATATGATCGATATTTTCCCATCAAACGGGAGGATAATATTATGGCAACTATTACCGCTGGTGATTTCAGAAACGGTAAGACTTTTGAGATGGACGGCAAGGTTATGCAGGTCGTCGAGTTCCAGCACGTCAAGCCCGGCAAGGGCGCTGCTTTCGTTCGCACCAAGATGCGCAACGTGGTGACCGGTGCTGTGACCGAGACTTCTTTCAACCCCACCGCTAAGTTCGAGGAAGCTTTTGTGGAGCGTCGCGAGATGGCTTACAGCTATTCCGATGGCGATCTGTACTACTTCATGGACCAGGAGACCTTCGATATGGAGCCTCTGGGCGCTGAGCTGCTGGGCGATGCTTTCAAGTTCATTACCGAGAACACCGTGTGCAAGGTTCTGAGCTACAAGGGCAAGGCTTTCGGTCTGGAGTGCCCCAACTTCATGGATCTGGAAGTGACCCACACCGAGCCCGGTCTGGCCGGCAACACCGCTACCAACACCCTGAAGCCCGCTACCGTTGAGACCGGCGCCGAGGTTCGCGTGCCCCTGTTCATCAACGAGGGTGACCGCATCCAGATCGACACCCGTACCGGTGAGTATCTGGGCCGCTCCAAGTAAGGAAACCAAACCAACATACCATATTTTGCATCAAGCGAAAGGAGCATGAACCATGGAAATGTTTGAGAAGGTCGCTTATCTGAAGGGTCTGGCTGAGGGCCTGGCTCTGGACACCGATACTAAGGAAGGCAAGCTGATCGCTGCCATCATTGATGTTCTGGATGATATGTGTGAGGAACTGGCCGAAGTGCAGGAAGAACTGTACGATATGGAAGATGGCCTGGACGCTGTCAGCGATGATCTGTCTGAGGTGGAAGAAGTTCTCTACGAGCTGATCGAGGATGAGGAAGAAGAGGACGAGGATGACGATACCGAGTGGTTCGAGACTACCTGCCCCGTCTGCGAAGAAGAGATCCTCTTTGATGAGGACGAGCTGGAAGCCGGCGAGATCTTCTGCCCCAACTGTGGCGAGAAGCTGGAGTTCGATCTGAGCGATCTGGCTGCCGAGGAAGAGGACGAGGACTAATTTTTAATCAGTAAAAAGCAGCACAGTTATCCTGTGCTGCTTTTTTCATGCGGGAGTGATAGACATGGAATATCGTACGACATATCCCTCGCCGATAGGGGAGCTGACATTGGCGTCGGATGGAGTGGCGCTCACCGGCTTGTGGATCAAAGGGCAGAGATATTTCGGCGGAAAGGCCGCCCGGTGGGAGGAGAACGGCGGTCTGCCGATATTTGCGGCAGCTGCAGCGTGGCTGGATGCCTATTGGGCCGGCGATGAGCCAGACCCGACGGAGCTTCCTCTTGCACCGGCAGGCTCAGCCTTTCAAACCGGGGTCTGGCAGTGTCTTCTGGAGATCTCTTACGGCCAGACGGTGACTTACGGTGAACTGGCGGAGCTGGTTGGCTGCCATTCAGCCCGTGCCATTGGCGGCGCCGTAGGACGCAACCCGATTGCCATCATCATTCCCTGTCATCGTGTCGTGGGTGCGGACGGTCAGCTGACCGGTTATGCCGGTGGAGTGGAGTGCAAACGCTGGCTGTTAGCCCATGAGGAGCTGTCAAGACAGGAGTAAAGACAAATAGTCAATAAAAACGCTTGAAACAGTTGCGTTTGTGGGCGCGGTGCGCTATAATACAAAAAGCAACCCCTAAATATAATGTTCGAGGTAAGTGATATGAAAACTTCGGAGAAGCTGAATATGACGATGCTCTGTGACTTTTATGAGTTAACGATGAGCAACGGTTATTTTCATAACGGATATAAGGACAGAACTGTCATTTTCGATGTGTTCTTCCGCCGCGTGCCCGATCAGGGCGGCTTTGCCATTGCTGCCGGTTTGGAGCAGCTGATCGAATATATTGAAGATCTGCATTTTTCCGACGAAGATATTGCGTATCTGCGTGGCCGCAACCTGTTTTGTGAGGAGTTTCTGGAATACCTGAAGAACTTCCGCTTTACCGGTGATATCTACGCCGTGCCCGAGGGCACTCCCGTGTTCCCCAAGGAGCCGCTGGTGGTGGTGAAAGCTCCTGCCATCGAAGCCCAGATCATCGAAACCTTTACCCTGCTGACCATCAACCACCAGAGTCTGATTGCCACCAAGGCCAATCGTGTGGTGCGTGCCGCGCAGGGTCGCACGGTGCTGGAGTTCGGCTCTCGCCGCGCACAGGGGTCTGATGCCGCTATCGTGGGCGCCAGAGCTGCTTATATCGGCGGTGTCAACGGCACAGCCTGCGCCATCTCCGACCAGCTCTATGGTGTGCCGGCCAGCGGTACTATGGCACATGCCTGGGTGCAGATGTTTGACAGTGAGTATGAGGCATTCAAGACATACTGCGAGATTTATCCCAACAACGCTACGTTGCTGGTGGATACTTATAATACCGTCAAGTCCGGTATCCCCAATGCCATTCGCGCTTTCAATGAAGTGCTCAAGCCTCTGGGTATCACCAAGTGCGGTATTCGTCTCGATAGTGGTGATATCGCCTATCTGAGCCGCAAAGCCCGCCAGATGCTGGATGAAGCCGGCTGGACCGAATGTAGGATCTCTGCCTCCAATTCTTTGGATGAGTATCTGATTCGCGATTTGGTGCTGCAGGGCGCCCAGATCGACATGTTCGGCGTAGGCGAACGTCTCATTACCGCCCGCAGTGAGCCGGTGTTCGGCGGTGTCTACAAGCTGGTGGCTGTGGAGGGTGAGAACGGCGAGATCATTCCCAAGATCAAGGTCAGTGAGAACGTGGAGAAGATCACTGTGCCTCACTTCAAGAAGCTGTGGCGCTTCTACGGCAACGACACCGGTAAAGCCATTGCCGACTACATGACCGTCTATGATGAGACAGTGGATGACAGCGGTGATCTGGAGATTTTCGATCCCTACGCCACCTGGAAGAAGAAGGTGGTCTACGACTTCAACGCCAAGGAACTGTTGGTACCCGTCTTCCTGAACGGTAAGCGCGTGTACGATAGCCCCAGTCTGCAGGAGATCCAGGATTACTGCCGCCAGCAGGTGGAAACTCTCTGGGACGAGGTCAAGCGTTTCGACAACCCCCACAAGTACTATGTGGACTTGTCTGACAAGCTGTGGAATATCCAGCATGAGCTGCTGGAAAAGAGCCAGAAAGTCCAGTAAACAAACATTGCAAAGCCGCCGGAATTTCCGGCGGCTTTTTTCTTGACAGCGGGGCAGGGGAGTGCTATATTGGTTATACAATCCAAGGGGCGCTGGCGCATGCCGGCTGAGATGATGCGTATTGCCGCATAGGTCCCTCGAACCTGATCCGGGTAATGCCGGCGTAGGAATGCGATTATATGGTCGGCAGTATCGGCCCATACTGTCAGTGTACCTCGTGTACCGCATTGCGACGCCGCATGGCTCGCCATGTGGTACTTTTTGTTTTAAGGAGGTAAATGTATGGACCACAAAAAGATCAAGATGATGTGTGAGGCAGCCATGATGCTGGCTTTTGCACAGATTTTGGGCTACATCCGCCTGTACGAATTTCCCAACGGAGGATCTGTCGACGCCGCCATGCTGCCGATTATCCTCTTTGCCGTGCGCTACGGTGTGGGCTGGGGCACGCTGGTGGGTTTTACGCACGGTGTGCTGCAATATTTCCTGGGTAATGGTATTGCCATCGACTGGACGACGATGATCGCCGACTACCTTGTTGCCTATGCGCTGCTGGGATTCGGCGCAGGTCTCGTGAAGGGCAAGTCCAATGCCATGATCAAGGGTACGCTGCTGGGCGGTTTCCTGCGCTTCTTGGCCCACTTGGTGGTGGGCGCCGTGGTATGGGGCAAGTGGATGCCGGATACCTATTTCGGTATGCCTATGACCAATGAGTGGATTTATTCCTTCCTCTATAACGCGCCCTACGTGGTGTTGTGCATCATCATCTGCATTGTGCTGATCCTGTTTCTGCGTAAGCCGCTGGCTGTCTACTTCGAGGCAAGAGATCTGTGCACAGAATGAGAAACACTGTAAGGCTGCCCCACGGGCCGGGGCAGCCTTCAAAATTTTTCTAAAATTTGTGAAAATAGGTGTTGACAAATCGCAGGAAATCTGTATAATAAATTTTGTTCGTCAGGAACACAGCGGGATTGTGTAATGGTAGCACAGCGGACTCTGACTCCGTATGTGAGGGTTCGAATCCTTCTCCCGCTGCCAAATAAAAAAGGACGCCCATCGGGCGTCCTTTTTTATTTGGCAAGGGGGCCTGCGATGAGAGTCCTCGGTTCGACCCACGAGCCCCCAAAATACGAGCCATCAGCGATGGATTTTTGGCTGGTGGAGTGCGTGCGAAGGCGTTAGCCCGTAACTATCCTTCTCTCGCTGCCAAAAAGCTCTCAGTGACCGCTGAGAGCTTTTCTTTTTTAGTTTTTCCGGAGAACGGGAGTCAAACCACTGTCACTAAAAAAGCAGGACGCCCTCGGCGTCCTGCTTTTTTACGGATGATTGACGGTTCCCACAAACAGGGGAATTGAGTGGGAGGTGATGACAAATACGAAGGGTCGATCCAGAACGAAGTCGATAATCTCCTTCGGAGGCTCGGCTGATCCTGCACCTTCAATGATAAGATAGCTGGCGGCCTTTATGCCGTCCTCGTCGATGGTGACTCTAGAGTCCTGATTGATGCTGTCCAGAAATACAGGCGTCTCGCCGTTGATCGCAGCCGGGAAGTGGTTGCCGTCTGGCTCAAAGATATCGGCAAGACCCAGCTCTTTCAGCGCGGGTTCCAGATCAATGCCGGAGGAAATGTCGAACTTGGGAACGGAGAGATTGACTTTCATCCGCTTGTGGTTTTCCTCCGGAAAGGCGTCGTTGTATGTGACCATGGCCATGTAGTCATCGCTGTCAAGCACATTGTCAACCGTCTTATCTTCGTCCGGTAAAATAAACCACATGGAGGAGTCGTTTTCCAGTCCTAACCGAACAGCGCCGTAGTCTTCTGCCCAATAGTAATTCATCGTGGCAAGTTTTCTGTTCATAAAGGTGCAGCGCACATCACCGTCAGCGGCGTGGAAAGTCTTTTGGGAATTATTGCTGCTTTGAAATTTGTCGTCCCACTGGGACTGAAAGTAGACCGTGGAGGCCAGCGTCAGCACAGCCTCGGGGGAGATGTTGACGCTGCCGATCCGCTTGTCCAGCAAACCGCCGGTTTGGTTCCGTAGCCAGCTGGCAATGTCGCGGTTCGTTCTGGCGGAGCCAAGATCTCCCTGATACACCGATGTGTAGTAGTGGTGCGCCAGAAGATCGAGGGTTTCCTGCCGATAGGAAATGTCTTTGTCCAGCCACAGAGAGTTTGCCAGAACGCTGATCTCTTTGCCGTTGTCCTGATATACTTGCTCCCACAGGGCACTGATTTTCGTTCTTAGCTCATTAAGATCTGCAACGCCCAGAAGATCCATGATCTTCTGCTGATCCTCTTCGCCGGTCAGTTCAGCCGTGATTGCCAATGCAAGATAGGCGTTAATAGGCGACCAAACTCTATTTACGGTGTCAGTGCCGGACAGAACTTCTGCAGAGCAAGCAGCGGAAAAGTTGATGATGGGAGTCATCGCACTGGTTACCGCCTCAGTGCGTTTTTGGCTTTCTTCGTACCACAGGTCGTATTTATCAGACCGTACATCGGGTCGCTCCATTTTTCTGGATCGGGAAGAAAGAGTGACGGGCTTGGCCGTAATGATCAAAGGAATATTGGGCGTTTGGAAAAGAAAAGCCAAAGCAAGAACGGCAGCTGCTGCACCTAACCAATAGTGCTTCTTCTTTTTGCGCTTTGCCGCAGCGGTGATATACTTCTCATCTACATAGCCCAACGCTTTTGCAACTTTTTCATTCATCAACATACCCCTCCTTTATAAGGTATTCCCGAAGCTGCATCCGAATCCTGCCGAGACGAACGCTGGCTGCGTTCTCCCGCAGACCAAGATCCTTGGCGATCGCCTGTACTGAATCACCGAACCAGTATCTGCGAAGAAACAGTGCACGGTTAACGGCATTCAGCGTCCCCAGAAAACGATTGATGGCAAGTCCCAGCTCTCGGGCTTCCACAGTTTCCTCCAGCGCGGGAGAGGGAATGCAGTTTGTCAGCTCATCGATAGAAATGTCGTATCTGCTGTCCCGTTTTTCGGCGGTGTTGTGTTTGAGTCGATCCAGCGAAATGTTTCTGCCGGTGGCATATACATAGCCTGCCAAAGGATCTGGCTTTTTGGGTGGGATCGTATTCCAGACTGCAAAATAAGTATCGTTAACAGATTCCTCTGCGTCCTGGCGCACACCAAGAATGTTCATGGCTATGGACATGAGTCGCTTTCCAAACGTTTTGGCAAGTGCATCGATGGCACTATCCGCCCGCTTCCAGAGAAGCCTTATGATTTTTTGATCTTCCATACAAATCCCTCCTCACTTATGTAATAGAATTGGGGAGCGTTAATGTTACGCTCATAATAGCATATTTTATAAAAAATTGTGAACTGTTTCGCTCTTCCTGAACTTTTTTATGAAAGGTCCCAGCGAATGTATCGCTTGTATCAAAAGAGAACATTGATTTCAAAAAAGACAGCTGCACCATTCGGTGCGGCTGTCTTTTTCATTGCGATATTAGTTGTTCTTTGTGTGTTTGAAGATCGATCCGATTGCGGCAAAGAGGCCGGATCCAGTCTTTTTATTGGTGCTGTGCCGGGATTCCTGCGCCTGCTGTGCCTGATAAATCAGCTCCTGCTCGGCATCGGCGGCTTTGCACTCGTCGTCGTGAGACACGCCAAAGAGCTGTTCGATGGTTTTGTTTGCCTGTGCAAAGGGCATGCCGGTGTTGCAGCGCAGTGCGCTGATAGCTGCCCACTTGTCGGGATAGTAACGCATATATTCGGCATAAGGGCCGTGGACGGCATCAGCATTCATACCTTCCGCCTTTGCACCGCAGTTAGCGCAGAAACTTCCGCTGACAGAGGCTCCGCAATGAGAACAAATCAAACCTGTCACATCCTTTGCTGATAAATGTGCCACTATTATATTCCAGCGGCAGTAAATGCGCAAGACTGTTATATGGTAGATAGCCAATAAAATCGTAGACAAAGAGGCTATTCTATATTACAATAGGAAAAACAAAATTTGACAGGAGGTAAAATCGATGTTGAAATACGAAATCGAAGGCGGCCATCTGCCGGTGGTGATCTGCTATCCTGAGGCTGGTCAGACCCTGTGCTGTGAGGGCGGCGCTATGAGTTGGATGAGCCCCAACATGCAGATGGAAACCAACTCCGGTGGTGGTGCCAAAAAGGTGTTCAGCCGTTTACTGACCGGTGAGTCTTTGTTCATGAACGAGTATACACCCTTCAATGGCCAGGGCGTCATCGCGTTTGCCTCTAAATTTCCCGGCTCGATCATTCCTTATCAGGTGAAGCCCGGTCAGGGCATCGTGGTGCAGAAGCGCGGCTTCCTGGCGATGGAAAAGGGTTTGGATGTGTCCATTTACTTCCAGCAGAAGATGAGCCGTGGCTTCTTTGGTGGTGAAGGCTTTATCATGCAGCGCATCACCGGCGACGGTCTGGTATTCCTGGAGATCGATGGTCACTGTAAGGAGTATGAGCTGCAGGCCGGCCAGAGTATCATTGTGGATACCGGCTACCTCGCCGCTATGAGCGAGAGCTGCACCATGGAGGTGCAAATGGTCAAGGGTGCCAAGAATATCTTCCTGGGCGGTGAGGGCTTGTTCCACACCGTGGTCAAGGGCCCCGGTAAGGTATATCTGCAGTCCATGCCGTTGTATGCTACTGCACAGGCTCTGTTGCCCTACCTGCCCCAGAGCTCTTCCAACAACAGTAATAACTGACGAACCGTGCCGCTCCCTGTTGGGGGCGGCACTTTTTTCTTGTATTTTTTCATCCCTGCGGTATAATGAGGGAAACGGGAGGAGGTGTGCCATGGCTTGCTATATATTCGGCGCTGGTGATATGGTGCCGCTGCGCAAGAAACCCGATAAGGGTGACTGCGTGATTGCGGCCGATGGCGGCTGGTTGGCCTGCCGGGATGCGGCAATTGTGCCGGATCTGTTGCTGGGCGACTTCGACTCTCTGGGTGAATGCCCTGATTTCCCCCGTGTGATGCGGTTCCCCGTGGAGAAAGATGATACTGACATGATGCTGGCCATCAAGCGCGGTCTGGAACTGGGCCATCGGGAATTTCACCTCTATGGCGGCATGGGCGGACGGCGCACGGACCATACCATTGCCAATCTGCAGGCGTTGCTGTATTTGGCCCGCCGCGGTGCGATTGGCTGGCTGTATGGCGATGGGGAAGTATATACGGTTATCCACAACGGAACGATCACCTTAACGGCGAAGGAGCGGGGGATCCTCTCGGTATTCTGTCTGGGGGCGGAGGCCCGCGGTGTCACCGTCCGCGGCGCACAGTATGAATTGGAGGATGCGGTGCTGACGGGAGACTTCCCACTGGGCGTCAGCAATCACTTTGTGGGAAACCAGATTGAGATATCTGTTTGTGACGGCAGTTTGCTGCTGGGTATGCTGGATGAGTAAGGAGGACGACAATGAAAAAACTTTTGGCTATGATGTTGGCGCTTGTGCTGATCCTGTGCAGCGCCGGCTGCGGCAGCGTCGGTGGCTCGACGCCGGATGAGGAGCCTGTGGTGCACGATGGCCAGACCATCGGCGAGGGCAGCGTGACCTTTGCGGCGCAGATCGAGAGTCTTGACGGCACGAAGATCTCGTTTACCGTTAAGACGGACAAGACCATCGTGGGTGAAGCGCTGCAGGAATTGGGCGTTCTGAAAGGCGAAGAAGGCCCTTATGGCCTGTATATCAAAGCGGTCAACGGTAAGACGCTGGATTATGATAAGGACGGTGCTTACTGGGCCTTCTATGTGGATGGTGCTTATGCCGTTACAGGCGTGGATGAAACAACGATCGTGGAGACAAGCGTCTATCTGCTGCGTGCGGAAAAAGGTTAAAATTTTCAATATAAAAAAGCTGCACGGCCTGACCGTGCAGCTTTTTTTATGAATGCGTTGCGATGAAAGATTGAAAAGCCACTTTCAGAGCAGCCTGATCTTCCGGCGGATAGTAAAAGTGTCCGGCTGCGGGAAGAACGTGCGTAGTTACGTGCGGCAGATCCGCCACATAATGTAAGGCTCGGCGGGAGACCAGTTCGTCGTTCCGGGAGTGGACAGACACGGTGGGAACGGATAGTTCTTTTATTTGCGCCCGACCCTGACGTGCTGCCTGGAATAGTTCGGCAAAACGAGGCAGCCAGCCGACATATTGCCATAGCTTTGCGGTGTGGGTAATGCTGCAGGAATCATAGGCGGCCTGCAGTGCCGGTGTATGCGCTTTTATGCCAAAAGCAACCTGAAGCGACTGAAGCGTTGCTGAGAACGTGAGTTGAGGATAGAGAGGTGTCGCCAGCAGGAAAAGGCCGGCCACTTGGTCGTTGTGGCGCAGTGCTTCGTCGATGCAGAAAAGTGTGCCCATCGAATGACCAACCAAAAGAATTCGCTTGTGCGTGGCTGTCAGGGCATCGATTTGTTGTGTCACATAGCTGCGCCATTCCTGCATGGTAGCGCGGGAGAAATCGCGCACGCTGCCGCCGTGTCCGGGGAGCAGGAGGTTGACGCAGGACCAGTGACTCGGGAGCAGCGGCAGCAAATCGCGAAAATGATCCGGCGATCCGAGTATGCCGTGTACAAAAAGAACGGCGGTATCGCCGTTCTTGGTGATGCGGTGGATGGGATGATGAGCCATGGAGTACCTCCTTGGACTTACTTGATCAGCTTCAGCGCACGCAGCTTTTTGTGCAGGGAGCGCAGCTGTTTCTTGTGGGAACACAGCCGCTCTTCGCAGTTAGCGCAGGACAGAGCGCAATTGGTTTCCTCGTAAAAACGCTCGGGATGCCGCAGGTGAGTGATTTCCCAATGGATGGCCAACGCCATGCCCAAACCGAACAGACTCCAGGTGAGGGGATGAGGGATGAGAACCAGCGGGGTAAACATCATGGCGAAATCCCAGTTGTAGATACGGCAGGTGCCACAGCATTTGTTCTTTAAAAACCAGGACTGGAACGGGCAGAAGAAGAGGATGCAGATCATGTCGCATACAGAGTAGGCCAATGCGATCAGAATCAAAATACTTTTGTCAAAGATGCCGGTTAAGTGGAGTGCGGCGAAGATGCCGTTGAGTCCCAGCCATGCCAGCAGGATGGCCAGTGTTGGCTTGGTAAGATCCCGGGGCTGCGTTGGATTGGAAGCAGGGCGATAACAGCGGGCAAAGACTTTTTGGCAGCCGGCGCTCTCCATCTGCGAAGGGAAGAATCGCAGCAGCATCTCGGCGGCAAATACCACCCAGATAAACCACATGATGTAGGGGCGGGTAATAAATCCCGTAAAGGTAATGCTGGATTTCGCTGAGAGAACGCGGTCATAGATATAGATGGAAAGAGAAACAAGTAAAAGGGCGCTGCGGAAACATAATTTCCAGTAATGAAGCAGTGAGATCTTGGATAAATGAAGTTTATGTTTTGCCATGGGGCGAACTCCTGTTCCTTTAGGTTTTGCGATTTGATCGCATCGAATCGGTACATATTTATATATAGTATAGCTTTTTGGGAACGCTGCTGTCAAGAAAAGTCGCTTTTGAAAAAATTTTGAAAAAAAGTAAAAAAAGGTGTTGACAAATGTGATGGGGAGTGGTATTCTATTAAAGCTGTCCGCGAGCGGCGGCTGAGGCAAAGCGGCTGAAAAAAAGTTAACGAATTTTGTAAAAAATAAGTTGACAAGATGGAAGCCATGTGCTAATATAATGACTGTTCCGCTAAGGGACGTGTACCTTGTAAATTAAACAATGAACGAAACGAAAAGCACCAGACGGGAGCACAGAAATGTGCGACTAGAAGCTTGCGTG
>JAZRRQ010000014.1:0-5501 GCA_045650885.1 Vescimonas sp.
ATTGAGATGATAGATGGCGCGGCCCATTTTCTTGGCCGCCACGGCGTAGGGGTGGAACTTGCGCATGGGGGACAGGCCGCACTTCTCCACCTTGGTCGAAAATTTCATAGTTTACCTCCGAATAAACGCCCCGTTTGGGCAAAAAAGTACGCTGCGAGACCAACATGTTTCGCAGCGTACTGTGATGGGTTTGTCAGTTCATCTGACGTCTGCGGGACAGGTTCACTGTACCGTCCTGCATGGCGTTGAGGGAGTCCAGACTCTTACCGGTACCTTCGGCGACGCAGGAGATGGCATTCTCTGCTACCACAGTGTGGATGCCGGTACGGGCGGTAATGAGCTTATCAAAGCCGTCCACCAAACTGCCGCCGCCGGTCATGACGATGCCGTTGTTGGAGATGTCGGCCACCAGCTCGGGGGGCGTGCGCTCCAGCACACCATGGATGGCTTCCAGAATGCGCTCCACAGGCTCCTCAAAGGCCTCCATCATCTCGGTGGAGGTAACGGAAATGGTGCGGGGCAGGCCGGTCATCAGGCAGCGGCCCTTGATCTCAATGGAAGCCTCCACCTCCTTGGGGTAGACGCAGCCGATATCCATCTTCATCTTCTCGGCAGTGCGCTCACCGATGAGGATGTTGTGCTTGCGGCGCATATATTTGACCACAGACTCATTGAACTGGTCGCCCGCCACCTTGATGGAGGCAGACTCTACCACGCCGCTCAGGGAGATGACGGCGATGTCCGCCGTACCGCCGCCGATATCCACCACCATGTGGCCATCGGGCTTGGCAATATCAATACCGGCGCCGATGGCAGCGGCCACAGGCTCTTCGATCAGGTACACGCGGCGGGCACCGGCCTGAATGCCGGCGTCGATCACGGCACGCTCTTCAACTTCCGTGATGCCGGAGGGCACACAGATGATGACGCGGGGCTTGAGGAAGCGGAAGCTGCCGGAAACCTTGTGAATAAATTCCTTGAGCATGCGCTCGGTCATATCGTAGTCAGAAATCACGCCTTCACGCAGAGGACGGATGGCCACGATGTTGCCGGGGGTACGGCCCAGCATAGCCTGCGCCTCGGCACCCACCTTCAGCAGGCGGCCGTCATTCTTATCAATGGCAACCACGCTGGGTTCATTGAGCACAACGCCCTTATCCTTTACAAATACCAATACAGATGCGGTACCCAGGTCGATACCGATGTCTTTGGCCAGAGAACACATAGTCTGCACCTCGTTTTCTTCGTTTTATGGTCTTATGCTTTCTTGAGCATCTTATCTTCGAAACTTAATTATACTGGTGGTTTGCCCATTTTGCAAGAGGATTTGCCCCTTTTCCCAAAAAGGGATCCATTGTTTACAAAACAGACATTTCTCTACCTTTTTCGTGCCAGCGTCAGGCATACTACTTCCGCCGCACCGTTTTCACGCAGCACACGCACACATTCACCCAGCGTGGCACCGGTGGTAAGGATATCATCCACCAGCAGAATCCGCCGTCCCCAGATGTGCTCCGCCACAGGCTCATATACGCCCAGCACATTGGCCCGGCGCTCCTCCGGCCCATGAAGGCCGGACTGGGGCTGGTTATGATACACTTTGCGCAGCGTAGGTACCGGTTCCGTATCCCAGTGGCGGCAGACAGCGCG
The DNA here is from genome assembly GCA_045650885.1 of Vescimonas sp. Classification (GTDB taxonomy): domain Bacteria; phylum Bacillota; class Clostridia; order Oscillospirales; family Oscillospiraceae; genus Vescimonas. The sequence continues at coordinate 1,651 of JAZRRQ010000014.1, forward strand.
GCAGAGCTCATAGGACTGGTCAAAGCCGCGCTCCCGGCGGCGCCGGTCACTGACAGGAACCCATGTGACGGTGTCAAACTCACCAGCAAAGCAGGCGGCAGCGCACTGCGCCAGCAGCTGGCCAAAGCAATCCAGCCCACCCGTGCGGCGGCGGAACTTATAGTCCAGCAGCGCTTCACGCACCGACTGCTCATAATAAAGGGGCGCGGCGCAGCGGGCAAAAGGATATTCCTGTACCGGCTGCATATCGGTAACCGGCAGCGCAGCGGCACAGGCGGCGCACAGCAGCGCTCCGCCCGTCACCTTTCCGCAGAAAGGACAGCGGCGCGGAAACAGCAGATCCAGGATCTTTTCCCAAACGCTCATCTCACTCACTCAATTCCTTCAGTCTTCGGCGCAGGCCGCTGTAGCGGCGCTGCTGACGGTCGTTTTCCGCCATCTTGCCGGGCACCACATCGTCACCCACCAGCACCAGCAGCTCCCGGGCGCGGGTAATGGCGGTATAGAGGACGCCGCGCACCATCAGCGATGGTGCGGCAGGTGCCGACACCAGCACCACGGCTCGGTACTCGCTGCCCTGTGCCTTATGGACGGTGATGGCATAGGCCATATCCAATTGACCCAGCAGGTCAGCAGTATAGACGGCGGTGCGATCGTCAAAGCGGATGGTGATCAGTTCACCGGAGGGGTCGATATCCTCGATGACGCCCACGTCACCGTTGAAGATACCGCTGCCCATAGTGCCGTCATCCTTCTCCCAGAGAATATCGTAATTATTCCTGATCTGCATGATCCGGTCACCGGTGCGGAAGACCATGTCGCCCCAGACCTTCTGCCGCTTGTCCCGGGCCGGCGGGTTGAGCGCCGCCTGCAGCGCGCGGTTGAGCTGCACGGTACCCATCTCCCCTTTGCGGGTGGGGCTGAGCACCTGGATGTACTGGCCGGGGATATTCATCTTTTCCGGCAATCGCGTTTGCACCAGTTCCACCACCGTCTGCACCAGACGATCCGGCGTGCGGCGGCACATAAAGAAGAAGTCACCCTGATTGGCCTCCAGCTTGGGGGCCTGTCCCAGATTGACGGCGTGGGCATTGCGGATGATGGCCGACTGCTGGGCCTGGCGGAAGATCTCCCGCAGTGCCACCGTGGGGATGGCACCGCTGCGGAGCATATCGCCCAGCACATTGCCTGCACCCACAGAGGGCAGCTGATCTGCATCGCCCACCATCACAAGGCGGCAGCCGGGGCGCAGCGCGCACAGCAGCGCATCCATCAGCTGCAGATCCACCATACTCATTTCATCGATGATGACGGCGTCAGCCTCCAGCGGATCGACAGCATTTTTACGGAAGGTCACCTCGCCGGTCAGCTCGTTATAGGCCATGCCCAGTGCCCGGTGGATGGTCTGCGCCTCCCGGTCACACACCTCGCCCAGGCGCTGCGCGGCGCGGCCGGTGGGTGCCAGCAGCACGGTGTCCATGCCCATTTTGTCGTACAGCGCCAGAATGGCACGCACAGAGGTGGTCTTACCGGTACCGGGTCCGCCGGTCAGCAGCACCACGCCCTCCTCCGCCGCCAGAACCACCGCCTCACGCTGGGCCGGTGCGTAGGCGATACCCTGCTGGCGCTCCATCTCGGCGATGCTCTTTTCCACCGAGCGGCGCAGCGGCGGCTGGGGTACTTTGCGCATGGAAATGAGCCGCTGGGCCACAGCACACTCAGCTTCATGATATGGGCGCAGATAGCAGGCATCCACATTGGCTATGTGCTGCTGGACCACCACGCGGCGCTCCACCAGTACATCCAGCGCGATCTCCACCGTGTCGGCAGCAACGTCGATGAGCTGGGCCGTAGCTGCCACCAGCTTGGGTCGGGGCAGGAATACATGGCCGTTATTGAGATTGTACGTCAGCTCGTATTCGATGGCCGCCTCCACCCGGCAGGGGTCGTCGGCAGCAAAATCCATACTCAGGGCAATCTCATCCATGGCACCGAAGTCCACGCCGTAGCGCTGCGCCGACAGGAGATAGGGGTTGTCCTTCAGCCGTGTCAGGGCCTGGGCGCCGTAGACACGGTAGAGCTGCATGGCCAGGGTGGTGGGCAGTTCATAGCGGGCCATAAACTCCATCACGCGGCGAAGACCTGTCAGTTCACAAAAGGCCTCCGAAATCTCCATGGCTTTCTTGGCCGTGATACCCTTGATGGTACTCAGCCGCTCCGGCTCGGTCTCGATGATGGCCAGCGTCTCGGCACCGAACCGCTCCACCAGACGGGCGGCAGTGGCGGGACCCACGCCCTTGATAATCCCACTGGCAAGGTAGGAGACGATTTCGTCTTCCCCCTCCGGCATACGCCGCTCAATGAGCTCGGCGGTGATCTGAGGGCCGTAGCTGGGGTGGTTGACCCACACACCGGTAACCGTCATACCCTCGCCGGGCGCCACACAGGGAATGCAGCCCACCACGGTGACTACCTCACCCAAGTCGGTGAGAAGCGACAACACCGTATATCCGTTTTCTTCATTTTGAAAGATCAGATGCTCGACAACGCCTTCCACCGTGCAGCGCTCGCCCATATCCTCACCTCTTACGTCATAAAATCCTTCAGTTGTGACGGCAAAAGCACCGTCATACACCGATTATTCTCGGCCAGAACTTCGGCACGCAGCCGTCCCGTTTCCTCCAGCCCACAATCCAGCAGCACCACAGCGGTCTGCCGCCTCAGCCGGCAGCGCAGGCGACAGGCTGTGTATACAGCCCAGTCCACCTCTTCCTCTGTGCCCCGCACAGGCAGCACCAGCGTACAGCGCAAGGCCGGCTCGCGCCGCCGCAGCAGCTGATCGGCCAGCAGCCAGATCATGGTGGTGATCCCAACGGCAGCGAGAAACGCAACAATACCGTCGGTCAAAATACACATCCCCATCACCTCACCCCATTGTATGTGGGATGCGGCAGGATGGTTTTATTTTTCCAGATACTTTTTCAGATACTGTCCGGTATAGGAACCTTCGTATGCCGCCACCTCTTCCGGCGTGCCGGTGCACACCACGGTGCCGCCACCACTGCCGCCCTCGGGGCCGAGGTCAATGATATGGTCGGCGCACTTGATGACGTCCAGATTGTGCTCAATGACCAGCACCGTGTTGCCGGCATCCACCAGACGCTGCAGCACCTCCAGCAATTTCCGCACATCGTCGGCGTGGAGGCCGGTGGTGGGCTCATCGAGGATATAGATGGTGCGGCCGGTGGAACGTCGGCTCAGCTCCGTGGCCAGCTTGACGCGCTGTGCCTCACCACCGGAGAGGGTGGTGGAGGACTGACCCAGCTTCACATAACCAAGACCCACGTCGCACAGCGTGGAGAGCATACCGGCAATCTTGGGCACGGGGGCAAAGAAGTCCCTTGCCTCCTCGGCGGTCATCTCCAGCACGTCGGCAATGTTCTTGCCCTTATAGCGCACCTCCAGCGTCTCGCGGTTGTAGCGCTTACCTTTGCACACTTCGCAGGGAACGTACACATCCGGCAGGAAGTGCATCTCAATCTTCAGCATGCCGTCACCGGCGCAGGCCTCGCACCGGCCGCCCTTTGTGTTGAAGGAGAAGCGACCGGGACCGTAACCGCGGCTCTTGGCCTCCTGAGTGGCGGCGAAGAGATTACGGATCTCGCCCAAAAGATTGGTATAGGTGGCAGCGTTGGAGCGGGGCGTGCGGCCGATGGGAGTCTGGTCGATGTTGATGACCTTGTCCGGGGCGCCCATGCCCTCGATGCAGGTATGCTTGCCGGGATGAGCCTTCATACGGTTGTGCTCCACGCCCAGCTTCTTGAAGAGGATCTCGTTGTCGAGGGAGGACT
>JAZRRQ010000015.1:0-9614 GCA_045650885.1 Vescimonas sp.
CTGCAAAGTAATATAAATATCCTCCCTGCCGGAAAATTTTTATCCAGGACATATTATACTCCAACTTGCACGTCAGTTCAATGAATTTCCATCTCTAAGCGTTGACTTTCACGCTCTCTTTTTGTAAAATAGGTGTGCGAGTAAGCCAGCCAGTCGCGGGAACAAGGCGAAAGCCTGTTCATGAGGAAAGTCCGGGCTCCACAGGGCAAGGATAACGGGTAACGCCCGCCGAAGGCGACTTCAGGAAAAGTGCAACAGAGATATACCGCTGCGCAGCTTGCTGGGCAGTAAGGGTGGAAAGGCGAGGTAAGAGCTCACCCGACGGCTCGAGAGTGTCCGTCGCTGTAAACTCTATCCGGAGCAACACCGCTATGGGAGCAACAGGCTTGCCCGGCCGCTCCCGGGGTGGCTTGACCGCATCGGCAACGGTGCGGCTAGATAGATGACTGTCAAATACAGAACCCGCCTTACAGACTTGCTCGCACAACGATATGAAGCCCCCAGCGTCAACCGCTGGCGGCTTCACTCTTTCCCTCTCTCCATTTGTGCATATTGCACAATATTTGCCTCGTGATTTCGTATCGATTTTGCCAGTTTACTTCTTTACACTATCACGCTAAAGTGCTAATATGATGACAACAACAAGAGACGCACACACAGCGTCCCATATATGTAAATGGAGGATAAAATCATGAAAAAGATGTCTAAGATCCTGAGCGTTGCTCTGACGCTGATTATGCTCGTCTCTCTTCTGGCCGGTTGCGGCAACAAGGACAACAGCAAGCAGAAGCTGATCGTCGGTTTTGACGCAGAGTTCCCCCCCTTCGGCTTCCTGGCAGCCGACGGCAGCTATGACGGTTTCGATCTGGCCATGGCTGAAGAGCTGTGCAAGCGTCTGGGCTGGGAATTCGAGGCCGTACCCATTGACTGGAACAGCAAGGACACCGAACTGAAGACCGGCAACATCAACTGCATCTGGAACGGTTTCACCTGCACCGGTCGTGAGACCCAGTACACCTGGTCCGATCCTTATGTTGACAACAGCATCGTCATCGTGGTTAAGGCTGACTCCGGCATCAAGACTCTGGCTGATCTGGCCGGCAAGACCGTGATGTCTCAGACCGCTTCTTCCGCTACCGATGCCATCAATGGCAACGAGACCTTCAAGGCCAGCCTGAAGGAAGTTATCGAACTGCCCGACTACAACAACGGCTTCCTGGAACTGAATCAGGGCACTGTGGACGCTGTTGCTGCCGATATCGGTGTTGCCGCCTATCAGATGGCCAACAACAAGGGCTCCTACATCATGCTGGACGAAGCTATCTCCACCGAACAGTACGCCGTTGGTTTCCTGCTGGGTAACACTGAGCTGCGCGATGCCGTGAACGCCGAGCTGAAGAAGATGGCCGAGGATGGCACCATGATGCAGATCGCCCAGAATTATGTGGACGCCGGTCTGGTTCTCGATAGCCTGTGCATGTGCAACTAAGCCAACTTGAAAATGGTACAGAATTGGGTGGGGGCTTAGCCTCCGCCCAATTCGGCGGTTTGACGAAACGATAAATTCTAAAGCGAGGACGTAATTATGACTTTCCAAACCATGGTAGCACAGCTTGGCCAAGGCTTTCTGACCACACTGTCTATCTTTTTCCTGACACTGCTGGGCTCTCTTCCCCTGGGTCTGCTGGTCACCTTTGGTCGACGCAGTAAGTTCCTTCCCCTGCGGGGATTTATTAAATTCTATATCTCTATCATGCGCGGTACGCCTTTGATGCTGCAGCTGATCGTGGTGTTCTATGGACCTAACCTGATTTTTGGTCTGCCTGTTCCCTCCAACTGGCGTTTTATTGCAGCTATTTTGGCGTTCGTCATCAACTACGCCGCCTACTTTGCCGAGATTTATCGCGGCGGTATTGAATCCATCCCCGTGGGACAATATGAAGCAGCCGAGGTTCTGGGTTACAGCAAGCGCCAGACCTTTTTGAAGATCATTCTTCCCCAAATGATCAAGCGCGTGCTTCCCTCCGTCACAAACGAGGTCATCACGTTGGTAAAGGATACCTCTCTTGTTTACGTCATCGGTGTGGTAGAAATGTTCACCCGAGCCAAGCAAATCGCTGTTGCCCCTAAGTCTCCCGGTATTATAACGTTGTTCATTGCCGGCATTTTCTATTATATCTTTAACTTCGTGGTTGCTTGGGCCATGGAACAGATCGAGAAAAAGATGAATTACTATCAATAAGGAGGTGCAGTCTAATGAACGTATTGGAAATCAAAAACATCAAGAAAACTTTCAATGACCACACGCTGCACGTCCTGGAAGATATCTCACTGAGCGTGAAGGAAGGCGAAGTTGTCGCCATCATCGGACCTTCCGGCTCCGGTAAGTCTACGCTGCTGCGCTGCGCAACACTGCTGACAGATATGGATAGCGGCGATCTTATCTATTCCGGCAACTACGCCGCCAAGACGGACGCTACCGGGCGCAGCGTCTATGCCAGCAAGGAAGAGCTGAAAAAGATCCGCAGCCACTTTGGACTGGTGTTTCAGAATTTCAACCTCTTCCCCCACTTCTCGGTGCTGAAAAACCTGACCGATGCGCAAATCAGTGTTCTGGGTCGCAGCAAAGAAGATGCCACCGCACGTGCCAATGCGCTTTTGGCAAAGATGGGACTGGCCGACAAGGGCAATGCCTATCCCTGTGAGCTCTCCGGCGGTCAGCAGCAGCGTGTGGCCATCGCCCGCGCTTTAGCAATGGACCCGCAGATCCTGTTCTTTGATGAGCCCACGTCGGCCCTCGATCCCGAATTGACCGGTGAGATTCTCAAGGTCATCCGTCAGTTGGCAGACGAAAACATGACCATGGTCATCGTTACCCACGAAATGTCCTTTGCCCGCGATGTGGCCGACCGCGTTATCTTCATGGACGGCGGTGTCATCGTTGAGCAAGGCGATCCCCAGCAGGTGATTGGCAATCCGAAAGAGGAGCGCACCCGTCAGTTTCTGGCTCGCTTTGCAACAAAGTAATTGTCCTCCATACAAAAAGCCACCCTTTTGGGTGGCTTTTTCTTATCCGCGGACTTTCGGAATCAGCAGCATTCCGCAAGGCAATGGCGCGCCGGGTTCCAGTCCGTTCGCCGTTTCGATGAGGGCAGGATCCGTGCGGTAAGTTTTGGCAATATTCCAAAGACTGTCGCCGGCTTCCATTCGGCGCAACACAAGAGCCGGTTGCTCCTCCTGAGTGGCCTCCTGCAGCTGAACAGAAGTCAATGTGTCAATCTGCAGACGCTCCGTCTGCTCCGTAAAAAAATCCACGGGAATTCGAAGCTCGCAGCTGTTGCCGCCAAGATTCATGACCACCGGCGCACAATCGGCTCGGGCATGATCCGGTAGTTGCGGCAAATGGAGGCAGACCTCCACAGTACGTTCTGTACTGACCGGCGTGCCGGACTCATCAAGATACAGCAACTTCACCCGCAGGTTGGTACACAGCGCTGTCCTGTCTCCTTCCGGCTGCGCATGAATGGAGCTGCATTCCATACCTGTTACGCAGGCAAACGGTCTTCCCTGCCCAAATTCCAAATGCTGCACGACTTCCTGACGCCAGTTTTGCGTCGGCTGCGTCATGGAAAGCCGTCGGCTGCAATGCTGCAATTGGGCATCATACTTGGTGCTGTACAGGTCATCTATGTATTGCCAAACCGTCTTCTCGTAAACTTTCACCATGACGCCGATGCGGATAGAAACCCCAAAGCCAACGGCACCGTCAGCATGGATAAGACGCACATCGCTATCCTCAGCCCAGACTTCCGCCTGATAAATCCCTTCTTCCGGTAATTGGGTACCATCGATGATCTGCGAAAACGCCATCATCTCGTCGCAGGTTTGCAGCTCCTGATCCTCAGCTCGATAGAGGATGGTCACGGTGGCTTCTCCTTTGACGATCAGCTTACTGCCCATACGCTGGCAGCCTGTTGCACGCAGGTGAATTCGTTCCAACAGCAGATCTTCCGGCCGGCCTTTTCCCGGTTGGGGCATACATTCCTGCTGAAAAGTGAAGTTTCGCTCCAACACGCCTGTCAGCAAATGACTTTCCTGTTCTTTGCGGTGCGTATACAGAGAGGGATCGTCTCCAACATCAGCACAAAGCGAATACTGTTCGCTGCAGATGCCTTCCACCTCAAACTCCGGCATGACACGCACATACACCTTTCGGGCCGCGACCGCCCTGGCCTCTACCAGCTGCAGGCGGCCACAAGCACAAATACTGCGGCAACCATGAAGGCGCTGATCATCTACCACACAGGTAAATGGTACCGGGAGGATCAGACTGCGTAGTCCCGCACTCTCTTCCGAAGTATAGAGTACCGTTACTTTTACGATACCGCTGACGCTCAGGCGCCCATTGGCCAGCTTCTTTTCGCGGATCTTCAGCTGACCTACTGCGTCCACCACGCGGGCAATATCCGGGCAATACTCCGGAATTGCCGTCTCCATCACTTCTTCATGGCTGATCACCACACACTGCGTCTTTTCGCAGCAGTTCAATTCCCGCATTTTCAGTTCAAGCTCCATTTGCATACCCTCACAATCACATGTACTTTCTGTGTCACACAAGAGTATGCCAGGGCACCTGTGCTTATTCCTGTACCGAGAATATTCGGGCCAAAATACCACGCAATAGTTTGGGTGCTTTCCAAATAACAATTTTCATTCGCATTCCCTCCTTCAGCGTTTTAAGCAACAGCATCCGCAGGCGATCAGCAGAAACGACACCAAAAACATCCACGCCCCTACCGGGAACACGGCAGCTATCAGGATCCCCACCCCCAGGCCCAAAGCACAGATCCCAATCACAGTACCACAATCGTTTCTTCTCATAATCGCCCCTCCTCTGCCATAGTATATGGGAAACAAAAAGAAGGAGTGCCTAAGCACTCCTTCTTTTTTATTTCTTATCCCATTCGTTTACTTCTTTGAGTTCTTCGAAAAGACGAACATAACTGGCGTGCCGCACGCGGGGAACCTGACCCTCTTTGACAGCCTGCAGCACTGCGCAGCCCTTCTCTTTCACATGGCGGCAACCGACAAAACGGCATTCATCGACATATGGCTCAAACTCCGGGAATGTTTCCGGCAGACGCTGCTTTAGCTCCAGATTCAGCTCCTCCGTATCAAAGGAGGAAAAACCGGGCGTATCAATGACATACGTATCCTGTCCCAGCGCAAACATCTCCACATGACGGGTGGTATGCCGTCCACGGCCCAGTGCTTTACTCACCTCGCCTACAGGCAAAGAAAACGCAGGGTCCAGCGAGTTAAGGATGCTGGATTTTCCAACACCGGAGTTCCCTGTAAAGGCATTTAGCTTACCAGCAATCGCGGTGCGCAGTTCGTCCAGTCCCTCCCCCGTCTTGGCGCTGACACGCAGCACAGGAATGGCAGAGCGCTGATAAATATCATACAGCTCATCCGCAGGGTCCAGGTCACACTTATTGATGACCACCAGTACCTGACAGCCCTTAAGGGCTGCAATGGCGGAAATACGGTCAATCAGATACGGATCGGTCACCGGGATCACACCGGCTGCGATAATGACCAGCTGGTCAATATTGGCAGCCGAAGGGCGGGAAAAGACGTTTTTACGCTCCTCCACAGACTCAACAAAGCCCTCACCGTTGCCCAATTCCCGGACTTCCACCCAGTCACCCACCAGCGGAGACATACCGTCGCGGCGGAATTTTCCGCGGGCACGGCACTGCAAAACCTCGGTGCCAATGTTTACATAGTAAAAGCCACTGAGGGCTTTTTCAATTCTGCCTCTGCTCAAAACGTGATCACCTCGGCGATCTCCTGTCTGCCGTTGACATAGATACGAATGGTGGCTGTTGCACCCTTTTCGCCGCTGAATGTATAGATATTGCTGCGGCTCTCGTCGGCATTTACCTCAATGCTGCCCAAAATATCGTTGTCCTGGCGGAACTCGATCTGGACTATTCCGGTATATTGATCAGGGATCGTATACTCGTACTGATAATAGACCACTTCCGGTCCCTGACTGACGGTAAAGGTGATCTCATCGCCTTCCTTCGCCTCAGCGTTAGGGCTCAGCGTCTGTTCCAAAACCGTGCCGGCGGGCTTGCTGCTGAAGCGGAACACATGGTCCTTCACCTTCAGGCCCATGCTCTCTGCCTCCAGCGCCGCATCGTCAATAGACTTGTCCACGAAGTTGGGAACAACAATGGGCATCTTTTCCGGACCCTTGCTGACCACCAGAAGAACGGTATTGCCCTTTCTCAGCGGTTCGCCAAGAGCAGGTTCCGTTTTGACAACCTGACCTGCAGGATACTGATCGGAGAATTCCTCGCCTTTCTGGAACTGCAAATCAAGGCCCATATTGGTCAGCTGCACCTTTGCCATCTGATACTCTACACCTTCCAGATTGGGCATAGCCTTATAGGATTCCTCCACACAGACATAGACGCTGATAATCAGGTTATTTTTGCGCTCCACGCCGGCATCCGGCGTCTGCTCAATGATCTGTCCCGGTTTATACGTAGGATTGACCTTTGTACCAACAACTTCAATGGTGAAGATGTCCTTAATCTCGGGCATGGCTTCTGCCTGCTCCACTGTCTTGCCCAAAAGATTGGGAACGGTGAAGGTATCTGGCTTTTGCTCAACACCGAAACCGGCAATCACCTTGACAATAACCAAAATCGAAACCAGCACCGCACTGACAATGCCGAGCACAACAGCCAACTTTTTGTGGCTGTTCCGCTTTTCCGCAGCGCGCTCCTCCGCTTCTTTCTTCTCGCGTGCAGCCTTCGTTGCAGCCGCTACCTCAGCAGCCGCAATCGGCTGGGTAGGGTCTGTATCCTGTTTTTCCTGCAGGTCGGTGCGGATATAGTCCAGATCCGCAGAGGGATCCTTGCGAAACTTTTCCAAATCCTCCAACATAGCATCGGCCGAAACATAGCGCTTGGTAATGTTGGGGTTCATGGCCTTCATGCAGATCAATTCCAGCGCCTCGGGAATATCTTCATTCAGATCACGGGGATTGAGCGGCACAGAGCTGAGGTGCTGAATCGCAACCGACACTGCGCTATCGCCCTCAAACGGCAAGCGGCCGGTCAGCATTTCATAGAGCACCACACCGGCAGAATAGATGTCCGAACGGGCATCCATACGATCACCACGAGCCTGCTCGGGCGAAATGTAATGAACGCTGCCCAACGCCTCCTGCGTCAGCGTCTCGTTGGCATCAGCCAGACATGCAATGCCGAAATCTGCCACCTTTACGCTGCCGTCACGCAGGATCATCGTATTCTGCGGCTTGATATCCCGGTGGATAATTCCACGGCTATGCGCATGGCTAAGGCCGCGCATGATCTGCGTGATAAAATGCAGCGCTTCGCGCCAGTCCATCTGGCCGCGCCGCTCCATATACTGCTTGAGGGTAATACCCTCAATGAGTTCCATGACGATGTATTCTATCTCACCCTTTCGCGAGACATCATAAACGGACATGATATTGGCATGGGACAGCTGGGCCACCGCCCGGGACTCATCCCGGAAACGACGGCGGAACTCGGCGCTGTCTGCCAGATCGCTCTTGAGGATCTTCACCGCTACCATGCGGTTGAGGCGATGGCATTTTGCCTTATAGACATTTGCCATACCGCCGCTGCCAATCAACTCAAGTATCTCATATCGATTGTCCAGCATTTTTCCGATATACTGATCCATAAATCGTTCCTTTCGCCTTGTTGACAGATCAAATGTTCATCAGCAGGACCGCCGTTACATTGTCCGGCGCCCCACGCTGTCTGGACAGAGCCATAAGCCTTGCCAAACAGGTATCAGGTTCTCCGTTATGGATCACCTCAAACAAAATTTCCTGGTCCGATACCGTATTGACCAAACCATCGGAGCACAACAGAAGAAAGTCTCCCTGCTGCCACTCCAGATAGAAGTTATCCGGTTGAACAGATGCATCGGGACCCAAGGCACGAGTAATCAAATTACGCTGCGGATGGCGCTTTGCCTCCTCAGGTGTTATATCGCCGCGCTCCACCAACACTTCCACCAGCGAATGGTCACGACTGATCTGACGAATGCCGTCACGGCTGATATGATAGGCGCGACTGTCACCTACGTTAACGATAACAACCTGTTTGTCCTGCGCAAGGGCACACACAAATGTCGTACCCATGTGCTGGCAGGCCATCTCTTCGGCTGCGCGGCTGCGAATTGCATCATTGGCAAGTGACACAGCATAATCTGCCGCCTGGCTGATCTGCTGCAAGCTCATTCCACTCTTCAACACGCGACCAATTTCCTTTTGGAAACAGTCCACCGCGATGAAACTGGCCAGTCGGCCACCGGTAACACCGCCCATGCCATCACAAACAACCGCAGATGTAAATCCGGAAACAGTGCGGACACCATAGGAGTCCTGGTTTTCATGCCGGACCATACCGGCATCCGTAATTCCCCACGATCTCACTTGGCAAGCACGCCCCTTTCTTCCATCTCTTTACGGCGCAGCTGGCCGCAGGATGCATCAATATCGCCACCCAGACTGCGGCGCACCGTTGCGGTCACACCATGAGACTGCAGTCTTTTTTGGAATGCCGCCACCCGACGGCTGGGCTTAAACGGACTTTCCACCACATCGTTGAGCGGGATCAGATTTACATGTCCCGGCATACCGGCAATCCGCTTTGCGATCAGATCGGCCTGCCAATCGTTGTCATTCACACCGTCGATCATGGAATACTCGAAGGAGATGCGGCGGCCGGTCTTCTTGAAATAACGTTGGCAGGCAGCAAACAACTCTTCTACATCATAGGCACGGTTCACCGGCATAATACGGGAACGTGTCTCGCTGTCCGGTGCATGGAGCGACACGGAAAGCGTCAGCTGCAACTGCAAATCTGCCAGACGGTCAATGCCGGGAACCACGCCGCAGGTCGAAAGGCTGATGTGGCGCATGCCAATGTTCATACCGTCGGCATGGTTGATTAGCTCCAGAAAACGCAGCACATTGTCCATGTTATCCAGAGGCTCACCGATGCCCATCAGAACAATATTGGAAATCTCCTGACCGCTGTCCAACTGGGTAAAAAGTACCTGATCCACCATCTCGGAAGGGCGAAGATCGCGCAGCTTACCGGCTATGGTAGATGCGCAAAACGCACAGCCCATGCGGCACCCCACCTCTGTGGAAATACACACCGTGTTACCGTAGTGATAGCGCATCAGTACGGTTTCCACACAGTTACCGTCCGACAACTGCCACAAATACTTAATGGTACCGTCTTTTTGAGATTCCTGTTTGCGCACAACCTGCGGTGGACAAAAGGGGTATTTTTCCGCCAGCACCTGCCGCAGCGATTGCGGCAGATTTGTCATCTGTTCATAAGAGGTCACGCCCTTATGCAGCCATGTAAACACCTGCTTGGCACGGAAGGCGGGCTGATTCAGTTCTTTCAGTACCGCCGACAATTCCGGCAGGGTCATGGATTTGAGATTCATACAGTTCTCCGCAGACGGGCAATGAAGAAGCCGTCAGTATCGTATTCCCCGGGTACCAGCGCCAACATTCCCGT
>JAZRRQ010000016.1:0-5662 GCA_045650885.1 Vescimonas sp.
GCGCCTCAAAGTACATACGGGAGATGCCGTCGGAGCGGATGGAGTTCCAGCCGGGAGCCACAATGGCACCGTCGAGGACAGACAGATCCTCATCGGGAATGACCAGCACCGGATCGGCCTTCAGCTGGTTACCAAGGCCGGCACAGGTAGGGCAGGCGCCGAAGGGATAGTTGAAGGAAAACAAACGGGGCGTAAGCACCTCAATGAAGATGCCGCACTCGACGCATGCATAGTTCTGGGAGAAGGTGATGTCCTGCTCTTCCCGCAGCAGGTTCACCACCACGATGCCGCTGGACAGGCCGCTGGCCGTCTCCACCGAGTCGGTGAGGCGGGCGGCGATATCGGCCCGGACGATGAGGCGGTCCACCACCACCTCGATGTTATGCTTTTTATTCTTTTCGAGGGAAATTTCCTCACTCAAATCGTAGAGACTGCCATCCACCCGCACGCGGACATAGCCGCTGCGCCGGGCGTCCTCAAAAACCTTGGTGTGTTCACCCTTACGACCACGGATGACGGGGGCAAGGATCTGAATGCGGGTGCCCTCGGGCAATGCCATGATCTGATCGATGATCTGATCCACTGTCTGCTGGCGGATCTCACGGCCGCACTTGGGGCAGTGGGGCGTGCCGGTCCGCGCCCAGAGAAGGCGCATATAATCGTAGATCTCCGTCACCGTGCCCACAGTGGAGCGAGGGTTCTTGCTGGTGGTCTTCTGGTCGATGGAAATGGCGGGGCTAAGACCGTCGATATAATCCACGTCCGGCTTATCCATCTGACCCAAAAACATACGTGCGTAGGAGCTTAGGCTCTCCACATAGCGGCGCTGGCCTTCGGCGTAGATGGTATCGAAAGCCAGACTGGACTTACCCGAGCCGGAAAGACCCGTCATCACCACCAGCTTATCACGGGGGATGGTGACGTCGATATTTTTCAGGTTATTTTCTCTGGCGCCTTTGATGAAAATTTCAGTCTGCATAGGTTTTTTCCTCTGTGGTTACGGTTTTGATGAGTTCCGTCGCACCTGCACGCAGCAGGGCGATGTTATCCTCATCCAATATGGTATCTCGGCGGGTATGGATGCGATCCATATACCAGCCGAAGAATTTGCTCTTTTTCAGGGTGCACACGCCCACGCCGCGGCGGAAAGCCGCCTGATCGGAAGGATAGAATCCAAAACCCTCCACCACCTCCACCGTTTTATCTCCGGCAGAGTGGAAGCTTGCCCGCAGAAGGTCGGCGGTGCCGTCCTTTTTCGCCTGCTTGGCAGGGAAGAACTGAAGGCTGTCGCCGTCGCCCACGCAGTCGAAGTTGATGACGAGGGCGTTCTTCTTGGCCGCCTTATGCTTTCCGGCGAAGGAAGCAGATCCCAAAAGGCCACGCTCTTCGTTGTCAAACCAGACGAAGCACACATCGCGCCGCAGCTCCTCCGGCAGATTCAACGCGATCTCCAGCAGCGTCACCACACCGGAGGTATTGTCGTTGGCGGTGTGGCGATTGGCTTTACCGTCAAACATCCACCACAGGCCAAAGAGCAGCACCGCATAGCCTGCCAGCGCGCCGACACCGGGTCCCACCTGACCATCGGTCAGCAGCATCAAGCCAAAGGCAACGCCGAAGGTGACGGCGAACACAATGGCGAAGAAGGCGAAGGTGATGGCAAACTGGTACATGAGATACCAGAAGAAATTGCGGGGCGTGATGAAGTTGGGGAAAGGCAGCACGGCACAGGTGTCGTAATGGGCCGTCAGCAGCACCTTCGCCTTTTCCGGATCACCGGCCACCACATTGTGGCTGGCCCAAAGGGTCTTATGTTTCTCCACCTGCACCTGATAGCCGAACTCCTCCAGCGCCTGCGTCAGGCGGGCGCGGAAATCCTCTTTTTCCTTTTTGCTCTTGCGGATCTGCCGGGTTTGCAGTACTTCGCGGCTGAAATCGGTCATGGCTTTCTCCTTTACTCCACGGTCACATCCGCCGTGGCGGCATCCAGCAGCGCCAGCAGCTCGGCAGGGTCGCACTGCACCTGATAGCCGATCTTGCCGGCGCTGACCATAATGGTATCGATGATCTCCACCGTCTCATGAAACACGGTGGGGAACTGCTTTTTCATGCCCACAGGGCTGCAGCCGCCGTGGACGTAGCCGGTGAGAGGCAGCAACTCTTTCTGGGGCAGCATGGCAATGGACTTCTCCCCTACCGCTTTTGCCGCCTTCTTCAGATCCAGATTCTCCGCTACCGGGATATCGAAAACGTAGTAGCCGCCGGATGCACCGCGGGTCACCAGCGTTTTAAAGACGCACTCCACATCCTGACCCAGCATGGTTGCCACACTGACGCCGTCAATGGGACCATCGGAGGGATAGGTGTGGGCCGTATAGGCGATGCCTTGCGCTTCCAGCACCCGCATCACGTTGGTCTTGTTATCTTTTTCTTTTGCCATATTGCTTACTCCTTTGCCAACAGGATGACGCCGCCAAGCATACACACTACGCCGAGGATCACCCACACACTCAGCACTTCACCAAACACGAACACGCCGATCAGCGCGCCCACCACCGGCTCCACATTGGCCATAATGGAGGCTTTTCCGCTCTCCACGCCCTCCAGACCCTTGGTGTAAAGGAGGTAAGGCAGCACAGTGGCGATGACGATGAGACCCAGCGCGTTGACGATACCGGAGGGGGTCGTAAACACGGTAGTCAGCACCTCGGTGTCCCAAAACAGCAGCGAGCCGAGACCGGCAAAGACGAACGTCCAGTAGGTCATGGTCAGGCTCTCGTAATGCTCCAGCGCATAGTGGGCAAATACCGTATAAGTGGCATAGCAGAAGCCGGATGCGATACCGGCGGCAAGACCCAGTGCCGAAACGGTCAAACTGCCGCTCATGATACCGCTGACCAGCACGCAGCCGGCAAAGGCCAGCACCAGTGCCGTCAGTTTGCGGCGGGTAATGGGTGCCCTCCACAGTGCGGCGCCCATCAGCACCACGAAGGACGGGGCCAGATACAGCAGGATGCCGGACACTGCCAGCGAGCACTCGTTCTGGCATATAAAGAGGCACAAGGTCATGCCCTGTACGCTTAAAAGGCCGCTGCCCATAAAGAGCGGCAGGTGGCGCAGCCTGATGCGGAACACCTGCGGGCGGATGATGGCAAACACCAGCGTCATCACCAGCAGCGCTCCGAAATTGCGGATGGTCACCCGCTGGAACACACCTACGCCCAGTTCGCCCAAAGTGCGGGTGAACAGACCGATCATACCCCAGCAGGCAGCACCGAGGATCACATATAGGTAATGGATATAGGCTTTCATAGGTAGTATTATCCCTGTTTTCTCAGTTCAATGATCTGATCTCTCAGCAAAGCCGCGTATCTCCTCGCCCGGCCTGCAGCCGTGCGAGGACCCCGCATTACACGCAAACGGCCGGAAATGAATTCCGTCCGTTTCAAGGTTTTGCCTTGCGGCAAAACACTTGTACGCCGGACTTCCGGCGATTCGAATACGCGGCTGTTTCTCTTTCCAAAAAGCAAACCTTACCCCTGCTTGCGCAGTTCAATGATCTGATCACGCAGCAGAGCCGCGTATTCGAATTCCAGCATCTTGGATGCGGCCTGCATCTCCTTCTCCAATCGGCGGATGGTCTCCTGCCGCTCGGCGTCGGACATCTTTTTCTTGCTCTTTTTCGATGCTTCCTCGGCGCTGTGGCTGATCTCCACCATCTCGCGCACGCTCTTGCGGATGGTCTGGGGCACGATGCCGTGGGCCTCGTTGAAGGCGTGCTGCTTTTTACGGCGGCGCTCCGTCTCGTCCATGGCTCGTTTCATCGACGGCGTGATGGTATCGGCGTAGAGGATTACAAGACCCTCGGCGTTTCGGGCCGCGCGGCCGATGGTCTGGATCAAACTGGTTTCGCTGCGAAGGAAGCCCTCCTTATCGGCATCCAGAATAGCCACCAAGCTCACCTCGCGAAGGTCAAGACCCTCACGCAGCAGGTTGATACCCACCAGCACGTCAAACTCACCCAGACGCAAATCGCGGATGATCTCCATGCGCTCCAGCGCTGCCACATCCGAATGCATATAGCGCACGCGGATACCCACGCCACGGAAATGGGTGGTCAGATCCTCGGCCATACGCTTGGTGAGGGTAGTCACCAGCACACGCTCGTTCTTTTCGGCGCGCAGCCGGATCTCCTCCACCAGGTCGTCGATCTGACCCAGCACAGGACGCACTTCCACCTGCGGGTCGAGAAGACCGGTGGGGCGGATCACCTGCTCCACCGTCTGGTCGGAACGGGTCTTTTCGTACTCACCCGGCGTGGCGGAGACGTAGACAGCCTGCGAAAACCGCTCTTCAAACTCCTCAAATTTCAGCGGGCGGTTATCGAAGGCACAGGGCAAACGGAAACCGTAGTCCACAAGGCTCGTCTTGCGGGCGTGGTCGCCGTTATACATAGCCCGCACCTGAGGCAGCGTGACATGACTCTCGTCCACAAAGAGAACAAAATCCTCAGGAAAGAAATCCAGCAGCGTCATGGGCGGCGAGCCGGCAGGACGCTGGGAGATAATGCGCGAATAGTTTTCGATGCCGGAACAATATCCCAGTTCCGTCATCATTTCCATATCGTATTCCGTCCGCTGACGGATCCGCTGCGCCTCAATGAGCTTGTCATTTTCAGCGAAAAACTGCACCTGCTGCTCCAGCTCGCGGCGGATCTCCACCATCGCCTTCTCCATCTTGTCACGGGGCGTGACATAATGGCTGGCAGGATAGATGGCGATGTGGTGCAGCTGCCGGTTAGCCGCTCCTGTCACCGGATGGAACTCGGTGATGCGGTCAATCTCGTCGCCGAAGAATTCCACACGGATGGCCTTATCCTTATAGTAGGCCGGATACAGCTCCACCGTGTCACCGCGAACGCGGAACATATTGCGGCCAAAGGCCACGTCGTTGCGCTCGTAGCGAATCTCCACCAGACGGTGCAGCAGTTCGTCCCGGTCGATGATCTGTCCCGGCCGCAAAGAAATCATCATCTTGGCAAAGTCGTCCGGCTCGCCCAGACCGTAGATGCAGCTGACCGATGCCACCACGATCACGTCCCGCCGCTCCAACAATGCACAGGTGGCGCTCAGGCGCAGCCGGTCGATCTCCTCGTTGGTGGAGGCGTCTTTCTCAATATAGGTGTCGGTATGGGCGATATACGCTTCAGGCTGGTAATAATCATAGTAAGACACGAAGTATTCCACGGCGTTGTTGGGGAAAAACTCGCGAAATTCCTCACACAGCTGTGCCGCCAGCGTCTTGTTGTGGGCCAGCACCAGCGTAGGGCGCTGCACCTGCTCGATGACCTTGGCCATGGTATAGGTCTTGCCGCTGCCGGTAACACCCATCAGCACCTGCTCCCGCAGGCCGTTGTTGAGACCCTCTGCCAATGCAGCAATAGCTTCCGGCTGATCACCGGAAGGCTCATAAGGGGAAACAACTTTGAAATCAGGCATACGATTCCTCCTGACGCAGTTAGCAATTCTTACAGTAATAGTCCGCTGGCGGCCATAGAGACAAAATCGTCATCAGCCACGATGATGTGGTCGGCCAGTACAATACCCATGGACGCAAGAGCATCACGAATCTGCAGCGTGATGCGACGGTCTTCTTCCGAAGG
>JAZRRQ010000017.1:0-8586 GCA_045650885.1 Vescimonas sp.
TATCTCACCGAAACGCTGCAGCGCACCTGCGCCGCACTAAGCGGCAGCATCCACCCCCGCACGGAGGCGGAGCTGTGCCTGATCAAACTGTGTGACGAAACTCTCAGCGGCGATCTGACAGCGCTGGCACAGCGCATTGCCCAGCTGGAGCAGCAGGTGAAAAACGGCGTGACCGCCGCCCCGCAGGCAGCGTCCCGCCCCCAGCCCAAGCCTCGTCCGACGCCCCAACCGGTGCGCGAGGAGATCCGTTATGACGAACCGCCTCTGCCGGAGGAGCCGCCCATGCCGGAAGAACCCTTCGGCCGCGAGCGCATCTTCGATGTCCCCGACGAGCCGACTCCAAAAGCACCGCCCCGCCGCGAGCTTCCCCACACCGAACCGGTGCCCTCTCGCACCGCGGCACCTTCCGCCGCAGTTCCCACTTCTGCCGCCGGCAACAGCGCCATCTGGGCGCAGCTGCTCGATCAGTACAAGGGCCGCCTGCCGGTTAACCACAGAGTGTTTTTGAACATGGCCACCGGCGTGTTGGACGGCGACTGCCTGTCGGTTTACTGCAACAGCGAATTCGCCAAGTCCTCGCTGGATAATACCACCGTGCTCACCGTGCTGCGTGAAGTAACTTCCGCCGCCGTGGGACAGAGCGTGCGGGTGGAGTTGAAAGTGGGCACAGCACCCAAAACGACAGCCGCTTCGGCACCCCGAAGCACCGCACCGGCGCCCAAACCCCAGCCCCAGCCGGCAGCCGCACCCATCAGCCAGCCGGCACAAACTCCCCCCTGGGAAGACCGCGCCCCCGCCCCTCTCGACCGACTGGACGAGCTGATGACCCCGGCACAAAAACTGGATAACTTTAAAATCAAGTAAGGAGATACAGATATGGCAAAAGGATACAGCGCCCGCGGCGGTTTTTCCGGCGGCGGCAACAGCATGATGCGTCAGCAGCAGCAAATGCAGCAGAAGCTGATGAAGATGCAGCAGGAGATGGAAAAGGCTCAGGCCGATGTGGAGAGCAGCACCTTCACCGCCTCTGTGGGCGGCGGCGTGGTGACAGCCAGCGTCAACGGCAAGAAGATGCTCACCGACCTGGTGATCAAGCCCGAAGCCGTGGACGCCGAGGACGTGGAGATGCTGCAGGATCTGGTGATCTCTGCCGTCAACGAAGCGCTGCGCCAGGCTGACGAGGCCATGGACGGTGCCATGAAGGGCATCACCGGCGGTCTGAATATCCCCGGACTGTAAGTTTAAAAGAGGAGGCTTGAAGACGGTAGTCTTCAAGCCTCCTCTTTTACGCTTTGCAGTGTGCTGCATCGCCTTCATTTGCGAGCGCATATATCGCTTCGGAGCCCCGATTTGATCTGATTTCTTCTTGCCGCGATGAATTCAAAGGGGACCTTATTCATCCAAATAGTACGTAATCAGCATATCCACCACAGTGCCGTAGCTCTGGATGCCATCTTCATCACCGTAGCCCTTCAAAAACGAGTCATAGGCGTTGGAGGCCGCCTCACTGACCTTCCCCTCATAATTCGCCCAATAGTCACTCTGCCACCGCAGATCCCGCAGCACTTCCTCAGGGATCGTCTGGCGGATTGCCAGCCACTTCTCCTGATCGACTCGATACAGGGCATTGCTGGTGTAGACATAGCCCAACAGCCATCCGGCGTAACGGTAAGCCGGCTCATCCGATGCCGTGGAGGCCACCACCGCCAGGAAATTACACTCCTGCTCCGCGGCAATCCCCCGCAAGTGGGCCATCTCGTGGGTAATGGTGCTGGCCAGATAAACAGGCGGACAGTGGACATTCAGGTTGGCCTCACCGGTAAAGGGAAAGAAAAAGCCGGTAAAGTTCATGGCGCTGAAAGGCTCGGAAAACACCAGTCTCTTCGGCACATGATCTTCCTGCTCCAGGAAGGGGAACTCATCGTAAACATGGGCATAAATGCCGGTGCTGGCCGCAAAAATATCCTGCCTCGACTCGGCAAAGAGCCCATTTTCATCCCGCTTGACATCGTCATAGCTATCGATGACACCGGCGGCCATAATCCGCGTCAACTCTTCCAGCTCCGCCACAGAGGCCTCCCGGGCGTAGATGCCGGATTTGTCCTGAAAACTGTCGGTGTAGTAGTTGACACCCCAGAGAAGGGTCATTCCCACATAGATACTCAGTCCCGTACACGCCGCTCCCAGCACCATGCGGTAGAGGGTCTGCCACTTGCACCGGCTCTCCACCAGCGCGCGTATGGCGCAGGGCACCAGAAGCACGCCCACCAGAATAGCGGTCACATACACCAGTTCCGCCACAGAGAAGTCCACCAGATAAGTCAAGCTGCCCATGGCGCGCTTAAGAGGCTCGGTGACATAGCCGGTCAGCGCGTTCATCAGTGCACGATTATTACGCGTCAGCAGGAAAAGGCCGATCAGCACCAGATCCACCAGCAGCCAGATATGTAGTTTTTGATATTTTTTGAAGAAACGTTTTATTCTCATTTTCGTTGATACAAAGAAACCTCGTAGCGTTTCGCCGCTTGCGGCGAAATAAAATTCAATCCGTTTTCCGGAGCGACATGCGCGTGACGGAAAACACTTCTCAGAGCGCAAAGGTGCGAGCGCAGCGAGTGCGCTGCAGCGCTCTGCAAAACTTGCTCCAAAAGGCCTGCCTTTTGGAGCAGGCTAAAAAAGCCGGGAGATCCCGGCCTTTTTTATGCTAAATCCAGTTTCGTGCCGGTATAGTACATGGAAGCCTTCATGCTGGCAATCCGCTTACCGTGGCAGTCAAACATTTCGGCGCTGCAGAAGCACACTTTGCTTCCGGCGCGCTCCACACGTGCCACCGCCTTCACCTTGCCTTCCACAGACGCTCTGTCCATATAGTCGATGGAGGCGTTGAGAGTCACCAGCGACTCACCCCGCACGGAGATAGCTGCCACGCCGCAGGCCACATCGCCCATGGCAAACAGGGCGCCGCCGTGAGGCACGCCCCAGCGGTTGATGGTAATCTCATTAAGTTCCAGTTCCGCTTCCACATAACCTTCACGCACCGTTATAAAATGGACACCGTTGTGTGCGAGGAAATACTCGTCTTCATTGGCGCTGCGCAGCAGCTTCTGCAGAAATTCCTCGTTCATTGTCGTCTCCTTACTGGGCTGCTTCCAGCAGAGCCCGGGTATAGTCTTCCTTGGGGTCGTCGTACAGCGTCTCCACATCACCCTGTTCGACAATGCGTCCATCTTTCATCACGATGGCCCGGTCGCACAGCTGGTAAACCACATTCAGATCATGGGAGATAAACAGATAGGAAATTCCCAACTCCTTGCGCAGTTTGTGGATCAGCTTGAGAATCTGCGCCTGAATGGTCACATCCAACGCCGATACCGCCTCGTCGGCAATGATCAGCCCCGGCCGCTGGATCAGTGCCACGCCGATGCACACACGCTGGCGCTGACCGCCGGACAGTTCCCTGGGGTACATATCGTAGCACTCCGCCGGCAGTTCCACACGCTCGATGATATCCTTCACGCGGCGGACGCGCTCGGCCTGATCATACTTTCCGTAGATCCGCAGCGGCTCCTCCAAAATCCAGCCGATGGTGCGGCCGGGATTAAGACTGGACGTAGGATCCTGAAACACCATCTGAGGGCGCTTGGTAAAGTGGGTATACGTACCGGTATAGTCCGGAACCATGCCCAACACGGTCTTGGCCAGTGTGGACTTGCCGGATCCGGACTCACCTACCACGCCGAGGATTTCGCCGCGATACAGATCAAAGCTGACATCGTGCAGTACCTGCACCATCTTTTTGCGGCGGATGGTGCCGGAGGGACGATACCAGACATTGAGGTCGCGGACCTCTAATACTTTCTCAGCCATCGATCTTCCTCCTTGTGGGGATCGCGGCGATCAGCCGCTGGGTATAGGGATGCTGCGGTTGATGGAACACCTGCTCGGTCTCCCCCTCCTCCACGATCAGCCCTTTTTGCATCACCGCCACACGGGTGCAGAGTTTTCGCACCACGTTGAGGTTGTGGGAAATAAACAGGATAGACATATCCAACTCTCGGTTAAGCCGTTTGAGAAGCTCCAGAATCTGGGCCTGAATGGTCACATCCAGCGCCGTGGTAGGCTCATCGGCCAGCAGCAGCCGCGGACGGCTGATGATGGCAGCGGCAATACACACGCGCTGCAGCATACCACCGGAGAGCTCATGGGGGTACTTGTCGTATACTGCTTCCACATCGTTCAAATCCACGTCCCGCATGGCCTGCAGGGCAAGCTCGCGCCGCTCTTCCCGGGAGAGCTTGGTATGGACGCGCAGACATTCTTCCACCTGCGGACCAATCCGCATCACGGGGTTCAGCGCACTCATAGGCTCCTGGAACACCACACCGATGTCCTTACCCTGATGGCTCAGCAGCTCCTTGCCGCCGGCGCGGAGCATATCCACACCGTCCAGCAGGATTTGTCCCTGCGTCTCCGCCCGCTCAGACCCCAGAAGACCTGCGATCATCATGGCAGTGACCGTCTTACCGGAACCGGACTCGCCCACCAGACCCATGATCTCGCCGTCATTTACCTGTAAGGAAATGCCACGAACTGCCTCATGATCCGCGCTGCGAAATTGCACGTGGAGGTCTTTGATTTCCAGCATAGCCTTACCTCCTTCTCTGCTGCAGGCCCTCACCCAGCAGGCTGAAGCCCAGAATCAGCAGCACGATGGTGCCACCGGTACACAGCACGTACCAGGGAGCCTTTTCCATATAGCTCTGAGATTCGGAGAGCATGTAGCCCAGCGACACGTCCGGTGAGCGGACGCCCATACCCAGATAGCTGAGGCTGGCCTCAGCCAGCACGGCATTATTAAAGCCAATCACCAGCGCCGGCAAAATCACCGCCCGGGCGTTGGGGAGAATATGGACAAACATGATGCGGCCGTGAGAGGCTCCCATGAGCCGCGCGGATTTGACGTAGTTCATCTCCCGATGGCGGGCAAATTCGCTGCGCACCACACGGGCATAGCTGGGCACGAATGCCACGCCCAGCGCCAGAATCACATTGTATTTGCCAAACCCCAGCAGTGCCACAAACACCAGTGCCAGCAGAATACTGGGGAAGGCGGTAACGGCATCGTTGACGCGCATCAGCACATCATCCACAACGCCGCCGAAATAACCGGTCAGCGCACCGACAATGATGCCCACACTGGCACCCAGCGCCACGGTGCACAAGGAGATGACGTAGGTAGTGGAGATGCCCTTCATCACACGGCTGAACACATCGCGGCCGAAGTTGTCGGTTCCGAAGAGGTGCCGCAGGCTGGGCGGGGCAAACTTCTCCACGCTGTTCATGGCGCTGGGATCATAGGGAGTCCAAAAAAGACCCAGTACCGCCAGCACCGTGATCACAGCGGTGATGGCAAGACCAATCTGTAAATAGCGGTTTCCTTTCAGCATATCTTCCCCTCCTTACTGCAGGCGCAGCCGGGGATCCAGCCGCTGATTGATCATATCTGCCAGGAAATTCACCAGCACCACCCAGAAGGCCATCAGCACGATCACGGCCTGCACCACGGGATAGTCGTGGTTGGAGATGGAGCTGAACAGCAGGCGTCCCAGACCGGGAATGGCAAACACCTGCTCGATGACCACGGAGCCTGCCACAATGTCGGCAATGGTCATGGCCAGAAACGCCACCGTAGGCACCACGGCGTTGCGCAGCACATGGCGGTACAAAATGGCGCTGCGGTCGTTGCCGCGGCTGTGGGCAGTTCGGACATAGTCGCTCTTGAGCTCACCGAGAATGCCGCTGCGCAGCATTTTCACCGTCATAGCAATGCGGGGCAGCGCAATGGCCACCGCCGGATAGATAAGGTAGGCAAGACTGCCGCCAAAGTCCACACCGGGAGCGACAAACTCTCCGGGAATGAACCAGTGGAGGATCAGGCCAAAAAGATAGGTCAGCAAAATACCGATGAAGAAGGGCGGTACCGCCATGGTCACCTGCCCGACCACCGTCAGCACCTTGTCCAGCCAACCGCCCCGGTCGGCACACAGGATGCCCACCGGAATGGAAACCGCCACCGTCAGCGCAAAGGTCAGCGCCGCCAACAGCAGCGTCACACCCAGCTTCCCGCTCAGCATGTCGGATACCGGCATATTGTAGTTGTAAGACGTGCCGAAATCACCGCAGGCAAAGCGGAACAGCCAGTCGAAGTACCGCACAAAAAACGGTTGATCCAGTCCCAGCTGGGCGCGCAGCGCCTCCCGCTGTGCCTCAGTGGCCTCGGTTCCCAAAATTTTATTGGTCGGATCGCCGGGAATGATCTGGAACGCTAAAAATGCAAGAAAAGAGACGATCAGCATGGTCAGCAGCATCATCCCTAACTTCTTCACTGCATATTTCATGCTTTTCGCCTCTTTCTTGTGTCAGCCCGGAGGCTGCAAAGTATGATTTATTCCTTCACCCAACTTACGGTGGACAGATCCATCACAAAGGTGGGATAGAACTGAAGACCCGTCATATCGTGGCGCATCACCACCAGGTCGCACAGGTCCTGAATATACAGATTAGCCGCCGTCTCGGTCAGCATCTTCTGCATATCCTTGTAGATGGCGGTCTGTGCCGCCTCATCGGTTGCGCTGACAGCCTGCTGGAACAGGGCATCATACGCAGGGTTGTTGTAGTTGGTAAAGTTCTTGGAGCTGGAGGAGGTAAAACGCTCCAGCATGGCGCGGGCCGTCATGTTGCTGGCATCCAGACCCACGATGGTAGCCTGATAGTTGCGGCCCTTGTAGGTCTCCTCATACCAGGTCTGCCACTCCACCTGCTGAATGGTCACATTCACGCCGATGGCGCGCAGCTGCTCTGCCACCACTTCGGCAGTATCCACATGAGGCTTGTTGTTGGAAGCCACCGTGATGGTCATATCAAATCCGTTGGGATAACCGGCCTTGGCCAGCAGATCCTTTGCCTTGGCGGGGTCATACTGGTAATAGTCCACCAGCTCCGGCATGAAATACTTGGCAAAGGCGGGATACATACTGCTGCCCACCGCAGTACCGCGGCCATCGGCCACAAAATCCATGATCTGCTGGCGGTCAATGGCATAGCACAGCGCTTCGCGCACCGCTTCGTTGTCGAAAGGTGCCGCATTGTGGTTGAGGTACACAGCCTGCACCAGCTTCATGGTGTCTTCGAGAACCTGGAAGTTCTCCTCGCCCAGCTGAGCCACCTGAGCTGCCGTCAGATGGGCACACAGGTCGATAGCGCCGCCCTTGAGGGCCATCACCAGTGCCGTGGCATCCTCATAGATCTTATACGTCACTTTGCTGAGCTTAGCACCCTCGCCCCAGTAACTGTCAAACTTCTCCATGACGATGTTCTCCTGGGGAGAACGGGACACGTACTTAAAGGGGCCGGTGCCCATGGGAGCCGTGGCCAACTGATCGTAACCGTCAGGCACGATAGCCTCGGTCAGGTAGCTGAGGAAATCCAGGTCAGCTGCCTTGATGGTGATGGAGACCGTCATTTCATCAACGGCTTTCACCTCTTCAATAACAGAAAACGCCGCCACCAGAGGAGCTCCCCCCGATGCGTCGGCGCAGCGTTCGATGGAATAGACCACGTCTGCTGCGGTAACGGTTTGGCCATTGTGGAACTTCACACCTTCACGGATATAGAAGATATAAGTCCGGCCGCCATTGGTAATTTCGTAATCACGTGCTACCGCGCAGATCAATTCACCATTGGAATTGGGTTTGACCAATCCCTCATAGATGTTGAACAAGACCTCTCTGCTGCCTGCCGACGCGGAAATGTGCGGGTCAAGACTGTCCTCCAGGTCCTGAGCAATACCGACAACGATCTCGTTGTTTTCGGTACGCTCTGTGTAGCCATGATTTCCTTCGGCATCCGGGTTTTTGCTGCCGTCTCCGCATCCGCTGAGTACAGTGCCCACCATCATCAATGCCAGAAAAAGAGCAATCATTCTTTGCTTCATCATTTTCTCCTTCTTTGCCGCCACCTTCGACGGCAATCTAGAAATATGGTTTGTTCAATATGCAATTGTCCATGAGACTGTATCACATTTCCCCTCTCATTGCAAGAAAAATTTCGAACCGCAGCCTTGCCGACTGCGGTTCGAAACACGTCATTCTTCCGTTTTTTCTTCCGTTTCTTCCATTGTCGCGCGGCGCAGATCACGCTGGACATACTCAAGCGGATCCACAGGCAAGCCGCGCTTGGTCAGCCGCTGTTCCACCAGATATCTGGCAAGTGTCTGCAGCGACGCAAACACCGGCACGCCCAGGAACATACCCAGTACGCCAAAGAATCCGCCGCCCACCAGGATGGCCACGATGACCCAGAAGCTGGAGATACCGGTGGAATCGCCCAGGATCTTGGGGCCGATGACATTGCCGTCCAGCTGCTGCAGGGCCAGGACAAAGAGGGCAAAGTACACACCCTTGAGAGGGTCCACCAGCACGATCAGGAAGATGCTGCGAATGGCGCCCAGGAAGGGGCCGAAGAAGGGGATCACATTGGTGACGCCCACCACCACGCTGATCAGCGGCGTATAGGGCATTTTCAGGA
>JAZRRQ010000018.1:0-11800 GCA_045650885.1 Vescimonas sp.
TGCTCAATTCTCTTTGGCTCTCGCCTCCATGAATTCGATTTACCACTGTTTCTCGAATTCCTGATGGATACTTTTTCATACCTTTCTTTCCTGACATAATAATACCCCCTAATGTAGTACTTTCATTTTCCTACATTAGGGAGCTTTTGTCTATTGTCCGTTTTTACTGGACCTGTTCAAGCTGCATCCGGCTTTTTTCTGTGTTTTCAGTTACAAAGGCATCCAGCTGCCGCTGCCGGTGGCAAGGAGCTTGCCCGTAGCGGCGTCCTTTAGCTCGGCGCGCTGGCGGATGAGGCTGCGGCCGGCCTTGACGATGTAGACGGTCATTTCCAGCTCCATACCGTATTCCACACCACGCAGGAAAGAGATGGTCATGTCGGTGGTGGTGGCTTCATTCTCGCCGGCGGTGAAGTTGGCCACTACGCCGAAGGCTGTGTCGAACATACCGGCGATGGCGCCGCCGTGGATACCGCCCTTTTCGTTGATCTGCCACTTGAGGGTGGGGAAGGCATAGGTGACGGATTGCTCTTCGTAGTTGCAGCTCTTGAGGCTGCAGCGCATCATCTCGTCAAAACCGCCGTCGCCGAGATTGAGATAGTGGTGGGACTTTTCCTCTACCAATTTGATCCATGCTTGTTTCTTATCCATAATTGTGCTCCTAATCAATTGATTGTTGCCCAAATTATACCATAAGCAGTTAATTATTTCAATAAAGGACATAAAAATCCCCGGGCTGATATCAGTCCGGGGATCTTTGCGCAGATCAATTACACTTCCTGCTTGGAGGCTCGCAGCACCACGTCGTGAGCGCCGCCTTCCACGATGGACACGCCGGACACCAGAGTCAGACGGGCCTTCTGCTGCAGCTCCGGAATGGTCAGAGCGCCGCAGTTGCACATGGTGGAGCGGACCTTGGCCAGAGTGGTGGCCACGCCGTCGGCCAGATAGCCGGCGTAGGGAACGTAGGAGTCCACACCTTCTTCGAAGCTCAGCTTCTTGGCACCGCCCATGTCATAGCGCTGCCAGTTGCGGGCGCGGCTGGAACCCTCGCCCCAGTACTCCTTCATGATGGTGCCGCCCACGTTGACCTTGATGGTGGGGCTCTCATCGAAACGGGCGAAGTAACGGCCCAGCATCACGAAGTCGGCGCCCATGGCCAGAGCCAGGGTGATGTGGTGGTCGTGGACGATACCGCCGTCGGAGCAGACGGGAACATAGATACCGGTCTCCTCAAAGTATTCGTCGCGGGCCTTGCACACTTCGATCAGAGCGGTAGCCTGACCGCGGCCGATGCCCTTGGTCTCGCGGGTGATGCAGATGGAGCCGCCGCCGATACCGACCTTGATGAAGTCGGCGCCGCAGTCGGCCAGGAAACGGAAGCCTTCGCGGTCCACCACGTTGCCGGCGCCAACCTTGACGCTTTCGCCGTAGTGCTCGCGGATCCACTCGATGGTCAGCTTCTGCCACTCGGAGAAACCTTCGGAGGAGTCGATGCACAGTACATCGGCACCGGCTTCCACCAGAGCGGGCACGCGCTGGGCGTAGTCGCGGGTGTTGATACCGGCACCCACCACATAGCGCTTGTCGCCATCCAGCAGCTCCAGAGGATTGCTCTTGTGGTTTTCGTAGTCCTTGCGGAACACGAAGGACACCAGACGGCCTTCGCCGTCCACGATGGGCAGGGAGTTGAGCTTGTGGTCCCAGATGATGTCGTTGGCAACCTTCAGGGAAGTGCCCTCAGGTGCGGTGACCAGCTTTTCCAGAGGAGTCATGAAGCTGGAGACCTTCTCGTTGGGATCCATACGACTGACGCGATAGTCGCGGCCGGTGACGATGCCCAGGAGCTTGCCGTGAGAAGTGCCGTCATCGGTGACAGCCACGGTGGAGTGACCGGTCAGTTCCTTCAGCTCCAGAATGTCGGCCAGCGTCTTGTCGGGGGTGATGTTGGAGTTGCTCTCCACAAAACCGGCCTTATAGCCCTTCACGGAGGCCACCATGGCAGCTTCGCTCTCGATGCTCTGAGAGCCGTAGATAAAGCTCACACCACCTTCGCGGGCCAGAGCGATGGCCAGACGAGGGCCGGAGACAGACTGCATGATGGCGGAGATCATGGGAATTTTCATGGTAATGGCGCTCTTTTCGCCCTTGCGATAGCGCACCAGGGGAGTTTCCAGAGAGACGGCGGCAGGAATGCACTCGGCGGAGGAGTAGCCGGGTACCAGCAGATACTCGTTGAAGGTATGGGAAGGTTCGGAGAAGAAATAAGCCATAATTACAACACCTCACACAAAGATTTGGAAAGGACATTCCGCTCACCGCAAGAAAAAGAAATGTCCAACGGTCATACTAACAGTATTTGAGTCAGTATACCACTTTGTTCGCCATAAGCCAACACCCAAAATGGCAGAATATGCATAAAATTTTGGCGCGTGTTTTTGACAGTTTCCACCATAAGTCGAGCAATATAAATTCTGCTGAACTCTCCTATCTAAAGTGAGAATGATTTGGGAGGAAATTCCACATTGACGAAAAAAATGGTCAAAGATATAATGAACATATCATGAGATACTATGCGGCTACTGGCGGAAGTGGATGCACCACAAGGGAACCGTATAGAGATTGTGCCGACCGCCTGGGCAGACTGAACCTTCCCGAAGGTCGGTCTGTCTTTTTAGTTTTTTTAGGAGGTTACCAGCATGAAAGTCGGAGTTGTCATGGGCAGCGTCAGCGACCTGCCTGTCGTCGAAAAAGGAATCAAAGTGCTGCAGGAGTTCGGTGTACCTGTGGAGGTGCGCGTTCTCTCTGCCCATCGCTGCCCGGAAGAGGCACGGGATTTTGCTGCCACCGCTCGTGAGAAGGGCTTTGGTGTGCTGATCGCCGCCGCCGGTATGGCGGCTCATCTGGCCGGCGCTCTGGCTGCCAACACCACGCTGCCTGTTATCGGTATCCCCTGCAAGTCCACCAATCTGGACGGTATGGACGCCCTGCTGAGTACCGTGATGATGCCTTCGGGTATCCCTGTGGCCACGGTGGCCATTGACGGTGCCAAGAACGCCGCGCTGCTGGCGATCCAGATTCTGGCTGTCACCGATGCCGGCCTGGCCGAAAAGCTTGCCGCCGCCCGCAAAAAGGAAACCGACGCTGTTCTGGCCAAAGATGCCGAACTGCGTGCCAAATATCACTGATCAACAAACATTAATGTTATATGGAGGATTCAAAAATGGAACTGATTTACACCGGTAAGACCAAGAATGTTTATGCCCTGGAAAACGGCAACTGCCTGCTGAAGTTTAAGGATGACTGCACCGGCAAGGACGGTGTGTTTGATCCCGGTGAGAATACCGTGGGTCTGACCATCGAAGGTGTGGGCGATGTGAACCTGCGTATGTCCATCTATTTCTTCGAGAAGATCAATGCTGCCGGCATCAACACCCACTATGTTTCCGCCAATCTGGAAGACACCACCATGGAAGTCAAGGCTGCCAAGGTGTTTGGTAAGGGTCTGGAAGTCATCTGCCGCTATAAGGCCGTTGGTTCCTTCTTCCGCCGCTACAGTGATTACTGCGTTCTCGGCCAGGATCTGCCCGCTTATGTGGACACCACCTTCAAGAACGACGAGAAGGGTGATCCCCTGGTCACCAAGGATGGTCTGGTAGATCTGGGCGTTATGACTGCCCAGCAGTACGATGATCTGAAGACCATGACCCAGCAGATCACCAAGATCGTGGCCGATGACCTGAAGGCCAAGGGTCTGGACCTGTACGACATTAAGTTCGAGTTCGGCTATGACGCTGATGGCAACGTGATGCTCATCGATGAGATCGCCTCCGGCAATATGCGTGTTTATAAGAACGGCGAGTATATCGATCCCATGACCCTCAACGGTCTGTTCTTTGCGTAATGGGCGGTTTCTTTGGAGCGGTCGCGCACCGCCACGTCGTTAACGACGTATTCTTTGGCGTAGACTATCACTCCCATCTGGGCACCCGCCGCGGCGGTATGGTGATCTATGATAAGGATAAAGGCTATCATCGGGAGATTCATAATATCGAGACCACGCCTTTTAGAACCAAGTTTGCCAAAGACCTGGCGGAGTTCTCCGGCTGCAGCGGTATCGGCTGCATCAGCGCCAGCGATCCTCAGCCGCTGCTGGTGCGTTCCCATCTGGGCCTTTATGCCATCGCCATGGTGGGTCTTATCAACAATGATGCTGAACTGGTGGAAGAGTATTTCTCCGACCACGGTCATCAGTTTATGGCCATGAGTTCCGGTCAGGTCAACAGTACCGAGCTGGTGGCGGCTCTTATCAACCAGAAGGATTCTCTGGTGGAGGGTCTGCTCCACGCCCAGGAGGTCATTGAAGGCACTGCCACGGTGATCATCCTGCAGGGCGACAAGATCATCGTTGCCCGCGACAAGATGGGCCGCCTGCCCGTGCTGATCGGCAAGAGCGAGGAGGGCTGCTGCATTTCCTTCGAGTCCTTTGCTTACCACAAGCTGGGCTATGAAGATGCTTACGAGCTGGGTCCCCGCGAGATCGTGGAAGTGACCGCCGACGGCTGGAAGACGATCTCTCCCGCCGGTGAGGAGATGCGTATCTGCGGTTTCCTGTGGAGCTATTACGGTTATCCCAACTCCAATTACGAGGGAAGCAACGTGGAAGTCATGCGCTGCCGTAACGGTGAGATCATGGCGCTGGATGATGCCCGCGAGGGTTGCATGCCAGATGTGGATATCGTGGCCGGCATGCCCGATTCCGGTATTCCCCATGCCATCGGCTACGCCAACGCCAGTCACAAGCCTTTCGGCCGCCCCTTCGTGAAGTACACGCCCACCTGGGCCCGCTCCTTTATGGGCAACGACCAGAAGCTGCGCAGCCAGGTGGCTGAGATGAAGCAGATTCCTGTGCCCGAGCTGATCCGCAACAAGAAGATGCTGCTGGTGGACGACTCTGTGGTGCGCGGTACTCAGCTGGGTGAGACGGTGGACTTCCTGCGCAACAGTGGCGCCAAGGAAGTGCATATGCGCTGTGCCTGCCCGCCTTTGGCCTACAGCTGCAAGTACCTGAACTTTTCCCGTAATAAGTCCGAGATGGATCTGCTGGTCCGCCGCGTGATCATGGAGCTGGAGGGTGAAGAGGGATTCAACCACATTGCTGAGTACACCGACCGCAACACCGAAAGAGGCCAGCGTATGCTGCAGGCCATCTGCGATAAGTTCGGTTTCGACTCTATGGGCTTCCAGAGCATGGAAGGCCTGCTGGACGCCATTGGCGTGGATCCCTGCAAGGTCTGCACTTACTGCTGGACCGGTAAAGAATAAACTGATAATTACGATAAAGAAAGCGAGAAAGAGACATGAGCAACAGCAGCTACTCCGCTTCTTACGCCGCCGCCGGTGTGGATATCACTGCCGGCTATCAGGCTGTGGAACTGATGAAGAAGCATATTGCCCGTACCAAGACCTCCGGTGCCATTGACACCATCGGCGGATTCGGAGGTTCGTTCCTGCTGGATCTGGCAGGTATGAAGGAGCCGGTTCTGGTTTCCGGTACCGATGGCTGCGGCACGAAAGTGAAGCTGGCCTTCCTGCAGAACAAGCATGACACCATCGGTATCGACGCCGTTGCCATGTGCGTCAACGATATCATCTGCTGCGGTGCCAAGCCCCTGTTCTTCCTGGACTATATTGCCTGCGGCAAGAACATTCCCGAGAAGATCGCTGAGATCGTGGGCGGCGTGGCCGAAGGCTGCGTGCAGTCCGGCTGCGCCCTGATCGGCGGTGAGACGGCCGAGCATCCCGGTCTGATGCCCGTGGATGAGTACGACCTGGCAGGCTTTGCTGTGGGTATCGTGGACAAGGAGAAGATGTTTGACAAGAGCACCGTCAAGGCCGGCGACGTGATTGTTGCCATTCCTTCCAGCGGTGTGCATTCCAACGGTTTCTCCCTGGTGCGCAAGGTGTTTACCGAAGAGCAGCTGGCCGGCCCTCTGGGTGCAGAGCTGCTGGTACCTACCCGTATTTATGTGAAGGACATTCTGGCTCTTAACGAGCAGATCAAGATCAAGGCCTGCGCCCACATCACCGGCGGCGGATTCTATGAGAATATTCCCCGCGTTCTGCCCGATGGTATCTGCGCCAGCATTGAAAAGAAGAACGTCCGCGTTCCTGAGATCTTCCATAAGATTGCTGAGGCCGGCAATGTGCCCGAGCGCGATATGTACAATACCTATAACATGGGCGTTGGCATGTGCGTGGTGATGGATGCCGCCGATGTGGATACTGCGCTGCAGCTGATCGACGATGCCTATGTACTGGGCGTTTGCGAAGAGGGCGAAGGAGTCAAGTTATGGTAAAGGTAGCCGTTTTCGTTTCCGGCGGCGGCACCAACCTGCAGGCTATCCTGAACGCTCAGGGTACGGTGATCCAAAATGCTGAAGTGTCTTTGGTGATCGCCAGCAGGGAAGACGCCTACGCGCTGGAGCGTGCCAAAAACCACGGCGTGCCGGGTGTGGTACTGCGTGCCGAGGCGGATATCCAGCGTACGCTGGAGGAGCACGGCATCGGGCTGATTGTATTGGCCGGATATATGCGCATTCTGTCCTCCGAGTTTACCGCTCGCTGGGACAAGCGGATTCTCAATGTACATCCCTCGTTGATCCCGTCTTTCTGCGGCAAGGGTATGTATGGTCTGCGCGTGCACGAAGCGGCGCTGAGCTACGGTGTGAAGGTCACCGGTGCAACGGTGCACTTCGTCAACGAGGTGCCCGACGGCGGCCAGATCATTTACCAGAAGGCTGTGGAGATTCAGCCGGATGACACCCCCGAGACCCTGCAGCGCAGGGTCATGGAGCAGGCCGAATGGATCCTGCTGCCTCAGGCTATTGAAAAAGTTGCAAAGGAGATGCTGGCATGACTGATCTGTTGACTTTTCTGAAAGAAACTTCCTATCCCGGCCGCGGTATCGTGGTGGGTAAGGATCGTGTGTATTACTTCATCATGGGCCGCAGCGAGAACAGCCGTAACCGTGTGTTTGTGGAGACCGAGGACGGTATCCGCACCGAGGCTCACGATCCGGCCAAGCTCAGCGATCCCAGCCTGATCATCTATCATCCCGTCCGCCGTGTGGAGAAGGGCCTGATCGTCACCAACGGTGACCAGACCGATACCATCCGCGACTATGACGACTTCCGCGCAGGTCTGATGAAGCGCGAGTATGAGCCCGATTTCCCCAACTACACCCCCCGCATCTCCGCTATGATCTATCCCGACGGCAGCTTCGACATGTCCATCCTCAAGCATAAGGATGGCCGCTGCCTGCGCGAGTTCTTCTGCTATGAAGGCTGCGACGAGGGCAAGGGCTATTTCATCAGCACCTATCAGGGTGACGGCAATCCGCTGCCCACCTTCGCCGGTGAGCCCATGGAAGTGGCAATGCCCGAGGCCGATGAACTGTGGGCTGCGCTCAACGCTGACAACAAGGTTTCCCTGTATGCCAACGTGGGCGGCAAGGTGACCATTTACAATAAGCATCTGGAGGGTTAACATGAAGGAATTTGAACTGAAGTATGGCTGCAACCCCAATCAGAAGCCTGCCAAGATCTATATGAAGGACGGAAGTGAGCTGCCTATTCAGGTGCTCAATGGCCGTCCCGGTTTCATCAACTTCCTGGATGCATTCAACTCCTGGCAGTTGGTTAAGGAACTGAAGGCCGCTACCGCTCTGCCCGCTGCCGCCTCTTTCAAGCACGTGCCTCCTGCCGGTGCCGCTGTGGGTCTGCCCCTGAGCGATATCGACCGCCACATCTATTTCGTGGCTGAAGACACCGAGCTGAGCCCCATCGCCTGCGCTTATATCCGCGCCCGCGGTGCTGACCGCCTGTGCTCTTTCGGCGACTGGGCCGCGCTGTCCGACGTGTGCGACGCTGCTACTGCCCGCTATCTGCAGGCTGAGGTGTCCGACGGCGTCATCGCTCCCGGTTACACCGATGAGGCGCTGGAGATTCTGAAGACCAAGAAGAAGGGTGGCTACAATGTCATCCAGATCGATCCCGATTACGTGGCTGCTCCTCAGGAGTGCAAGGACGTGTTCGGCATCACCTTCGAGCAGGGTCACAATGACTTCGAGATCAACGAGGCGCTGCTGAGCAATATCGTCACC
Organism: Vescimonas sp.; assembly: GCA_045650885.1. Classification (GTDB taxonomy): domain Bacteria; phylum Bacillota; class Clostridia; order Oscillospirales; family Oscillospiraceae; genus Vescimonas. The sequence continues at coordinate 8,162 of JAZRRQ010000018.1, forward strand.
GAGTGCAAGGATCTGCCCCAGCAGGCCAAGATCGATATGATCGTGGCTCTCATCACCCTCAAGTACACCCAGTCCAACTCTGTGTGCTATGTCAAGGATGGTCAGGCTATCGGCGTGGGTGCCGGCCAGCAGAGCCGTATTCACTGTACCCGTTTGGCCGGCGACAAGGCTGATAACTGGTACATGCGCCAGCATCCCAAAGTACTGGCCCTGCAGTTTGTGGGCGGTATTCGCCGCCCTGACCGCGACAACGCCATCGATATCTATACCTCCGCTGAGTATGAGGACATTCTGGCTGACGGCGTGTGGCAGCTGAGCTTTAAGGTCAAGCCTGAGCCTCTGACCGCAGAGGAGAAGAAAGCCTGGATCGCCACCCAGTCCGGTGTGACTGTGGGCAGCGATGCGTTCTTCCCCTTCGGTGATAACGTCGAGCGCGCCCGTAAGAGCGGCGTGCAGTACATTGCCGAGCCCGGTGGTTCCATCCGCGATGACCATGTCATCGCCACCGCCAATAAGTATGGCATCACCATGGCCTTCACCGGCATGCGTCTGTTCCATCATTAATCTCGATTTCCGAAGGGGGAGCGACAACTCCCCCTTTCGGTGCGTTTTAACAGGAGGAAAATATGAAGATTCTGGTCGTTGGCGGCGGTGGCCGCGAGCATACCATTATTCGCAAGATTAAGGAAAATCCTGCAGTGGAGACCATCTACGCCCTGCCCGGTAACGGCGGTATTGCTGCCGATGCCGTGTGCGTCAATATCGGTGCCAAGGATATCGAGGGCATCGTGGCTTTTGCTGTGGAGAATAAAATCGATTATGCCATCGTGGCACCGGATGATCCTTTGGCTCTGGGCGCTGTGGATGCCCTGAATGCCGTGGGCATTCCCGCCTTTGGTCCCGACAAGAAGGCCGCTGTCATTGAGAGCAGTAAGGTCTTTTCCAAGAACCTGATGAAGAAATACGGTATTCCCACCGCTGCCTACGAGGTCTTTGACAAGGCGGAGGATGCCAAGGCCTATGTGGAGACTTGCAAGATCCCTGTGGTCATCAAGGCCGACGGTCTGGCGCTGGGCAAGGGTGTCATCATCGCCATGGAGCGTGCCGAAGCCATCGAGGCTGTGGAGTCCATCATGTGCGACCGCGTCTTTGGCGACAGCGGCTCCCAGATCGTGGTGGAGGAGTTCCTGGAAGGCCCCGAGGTCTCCGTGCTGAGCTTCACCGACGGCAACGTGGTGATCCCTATGGTGTCTTCCATGGACCACAAGCGTGCGCTGGATGGCGATCAGGGCCTCAACACCGGCGGTATGGGCACCATTGCCCCCAACCCCTTCTATACCGCTGAAGTGGCCGAGCGCTGCATGAAGGAGATCTTTGTGCCCACCATCGAGGCCATGAAGGCCGAAGGCCGTCCTTTCAAGGGTTGCCTGTACTTTGGCCTGATGATCACCAAGGATGGCCCCAAGGTCATCGAGTATAACTGTCGTTTCGGCGATCCCGAGACGCAGGTGGTGCTGCCCCTGCTCAAGAGCGACCTCTTGACCATCATGCAGGCCGTCAGCGATGGCAAGCTGGCCGAGGCGGAAGTGGAGTTCTCCGATGGCGCAGCTTGCTGTGTGGTCATGGCCTCCGGCGGATATCCCGGCTCCTATGAGAAGGGCCATGCCATTACCATTCCCGAGGGACTGAGTGCAGAGGTATTTGTGGCCGGTGCCGCGCTGAAAGACAATGTGCTTGTCACCAGCGGTGGCCGCGTGCTGGGCGTTACCGCCACGGCAGATACGCTGGCCGAGGCTGTTGCCAAGTCCTATGAGAATGTGGAAAAGATCAGTTTTGAAAAGGCGTTTTACCGCCGTGACATTGGCCGCCGTGCCCTGGAGGTATAAATGATTTACAGAGTTTACGTAGAAAAGAAGGCCGGTCTTGATAACGAGAGCCGCGCCCTGCTGGGTGAGATCAAGGGTATTCTGGGCATCGACAGTGTTACTGGTGTCCGTGTGCTCAACCGCTACGATGTGGAGCATATCGACGAGGCCCTGTTCAATGCCTGCGTCACCACCGTGTTCTCCGAACCCCAGACTGACGATGTATATTTCCAGCAGCCTGCCCACGAAGGCGTGGTGTTTGCCGTGGAATATCTGCCCGGCCAGTTTGACCAGCGCGCCGACTCCGCCGCTCAGTGCGTGCAGATGATCGCCCAGTGCGACCGTCCTACCGTCCGCAGCGCCCGTGTCTTCCTGCTGGAAGGTGAGCTGTCCGAAGCCGATGTGGCTGCCATCAAGCACCATGTCATTAACCCCGTGGAGTCCCGTGAGGCTGCACTGGATCTGCCCGAGACGCTGGACATGGAGTACGCTATCCCCGAGGCAGTTGCCAGCATCGAAGGTTTTACCGAGCTGGACGAGGCCGGTCTGCAGACCATGATCGCCGACATGGGTCTGGCTATGGACCTGGCCGATATCCGGATGGTCCGCGACTATTTCCGCAGTGAGAACCGCCAGCCCACCATCACTGAGATCCGTGTGCTGGATACCTATTGGTCCGATCACTGCCGCCACACCACCTTTAATACCATCATCGACTCCGTCAGCTTTGAGAGCGAGGAGATCCAGAAGACTTGGGATGCCTATATCGGCACCCGTAAGGATCTGGGCCGCACCAAGCCCATCTGCCTGATGGATCTGGGCACCATTGCCGCCAAGGCGCTGAAGAAGTCCGGCCAGCTGACCAAGCTGGACGAGAGCGAGGAGATCAACGCCTGCACCGTGAAGATGAAGGTGACCGTGGATGGGGAAGAGCAGGATTGGCTGCTCCTCTTTAAGAACGAGACCCATAACCATCCCACGGAGATCGAGCCTTTCGGCGGTGCTGCCACCTGTATCGGTGGTGCTATCCGCGATCCGCTGTCCGGCCGCAGCTATGTCTATGCTGCCATGCGCGTTACCGGCGCTGCCGATCCTACCGTTCCTGTTTCCCAGACCATCGCCGGCAAGCTGCCTCAGCACACCATCGTGACCAAGGCTGCCGGCGGTTACTCTTCCTATGGTAACCAGATCGGTCTGGCTACCGGCCTGGTGGATGAGATCTATCATCCCGGCTACGCTGCCAAGCGTATGGAGGTTGGCGCTGTCATCGCTGCCGCTCCCGCTGCCAACGTGCGCCGTGAAGTGCCCGCCGATGGCGATGTGGTCATCCTGCTGGGCGGCCGCACCGGCCGTGACGGCTGCGGCGGTGCTACCGGTTCCTCCAAGGCTCACACTGAGGAGAGCCTGACCACCTGCGGTGCCGAGGTGCAGAAGGGTAACGCTCCTGAGGAGCGTAAGCTGCAGCGTCTGTTCCGTAATGCCGAAGCCAGCCGCATGATCAAGCGCTGCAACGACTTCGGCGCTGGCGGTGTGTCCGTTGCCGTTGGTGAACTGGCTGCCGGTCTGAACATCGACCTGAATGCCGTACCCCGTAAGTACGAGGGTCTGGACGGCACGGAACTGGCCATCTCCGAATCTCAGGAGCGTATGGCTGTGGTCGTCGCCGCTGAGGATGCTGAGCGCTTCGCCGCTCTGGCCGATGCCGAGAACCTGGAGTCCACGCTGATTGCCCGTGTTACCGCTGAGCCTCGTCTGGTGATGCGCTGGAACGGCC
>JAZRRQ010000019.1:0-11855 GCA_045650885.1 Vescimonas sp.
AACGACCTGCCCACCATCGTTTATAACGTCAACCACGAGACCCTGACCAAGGAAGACAACATCATCTCCGCTGCTTCCTGCACCACCAACTGCCTGGCTCCCATGGCTAAGGCTCTGCACGAGCTGGCCGAGATCGAGTCCGGTATCATGTGCACCATCCACGCCTACACCGGCGATCAGATGATCCTGGATGGTCCCCAGAAGAAGGGCGACCTGCGTCGCTCCCGCGCTGGCGCTATCAACATCGTGCCCAACTCCACCGGTGCTGCCAAGGCCATCGGCCTGGTCATCCCCGAGCTGAACGGCAAGCTGATCGGCGCTGCTCAGCGTATCCCCACCCCCACCGGCTCCACCACCATCCTGAACGCTGTCTGCTCCAAGGCTGTCTCCGTTGCTGAGATCAACGCTGCCATGAAGGCCGCTGCCACCGAGTCCTACGGCTACAACGAGGATGAGATCGTTTCCTCCGACATCATCGGCATGCGCTTCGGTTCCCTGTTCGATGCTACTCAGACCATGGTCTGCGCTCTGCCCGATGGCAAGACCCAGGTTCAGGTCGTGTCCTGGTACGACAACGAGAACTCCTACGTTTCTCAGATGGTCCGCACCATCAAGCACTTCTCCACCCTGCTGTAAGCTGCAGTTGGAAAAGTAAACAAGCTATTCTCTGAAGTTTTCCTTCTTTTTTGTTCCGCTAACAGCGCCGCCAAAAGGGCGGCGCTGTTAGCTTACAAAACTTTCTACTTTTCGTTTGACCGAACGAAAAACTGAAAAATCTCTCCCGCAAAGGGAAAGGAATCCGATTTTATGGAACACAACCCCATTTTGTCCGACAGCCTGTCTGTGCACAGCGATATCCCGCTCTATGTTCAGCTTGTCGGCATTATTAAACGACACATCTCCTCCGGTACTTTGGCTGTGGGCGCGCTGCTCCCCTCCGAGGCTGAGCTGTGCCGGGCCCTGAACATCAGCCGCAACACGGTGCGTCAGGCCATCGGCGAGTTGGAGGAGGATGGTCTGGTGGTGCGCAAGCGCGGCAAAGGCACCTTCGTTGCCGACCCCGCCACCAATCGGCGCGGTGTGCGCTATTCTTTTACAACGGAAGTTTCCTCCATGGGTAAGACGCCCTCTTCCACACTGGTGGATTTTGAGGTGCAGATCCCTTCGCCTGAGATCTGCCGGATGATGGAGCTGAAGGAAGGCACCTATGTCTACCGCTTCACCCGTATCCGCAACGTGGATGGGCAACCGCTGATTCTGGAAACGTCCTACTATCCTCAGTACATCTTCCCCAATCTGACCCGTGAGATGGTGCAGACCCACAGCTTCTACAGCCTGCTGTACCACGTGGGCATCAATCCCTTTTCCGCCGACGACCGCTACGAGACAGTCGTGTTGGATCGGGCGCAGGCAGAGCTTTTAGGTGTTGCTGCCGGCAGCTGTGCGTTTTACCATCAGCGCCGCACCAAGACCGAGGACGGCCGCATCTACGAATATACCTGCAGCTATATCCGCGGCGATCGGGTCCGTCTGGATGTACATATGCAGAAAGGCGCCATGACTTTTGTACGCACCATTGATTGATTCCGCCTTATCTTCCCCGGACCGTTGTGTCCGGGGATTTTCTTTGTAACAGTTCTGTGAATAATCCGGTCCGCTTGTTGCTTTTTTTATAAACGGGTGATAGACTAATTAAGTTGTGGATTTTACGTTTATTTCTTAAATATTTAGTCAAGGAGCGAACCCTTATGCCGAAATTCAGCGTCAAAAAACCGCTGACCGTTTTCGTTGCCGTACTGGCGGTCATCATTCTGGGTGTGGTGGCGTATCTGAAGATGACTCCGGATCTGCTGCCCAACATGAACTTCCCCTATGTCATTATCGTGACTACCAATCCCGGCGCCAGCCCGGAGGCAGTGGAAGCCGATGTAACGCGCCCCATGGAACAAACCATGGCCACGCTCAACGAAATCAAGTCCGTCACCTCCACCTCTCAGAACAGCGTGTCCATGGTGGTGCTGGAATTCGAGGACAGCGTGAATATGGACAGCATCAGCGTGGACATTCAGCAAAAGATCTCCGCGCTGCAGGGTTCCTGGGACGACACCATCGGTGCCCCCTATGTGCTGAAAATCAACCCCTCCATGCTGCCCGTTCAGGTGGCAGCTATAGGCTACGCGGGTAAAGATGTCCACGAAATGTCCGAATTTGTCGAACAGACGCTGCGCGACAAGCTCAACGGCATCACCGGCGTGGCCAGCGTGGACATCACCGGCACGGTAGAGCGCCAGCTCCATGTGCTGCTGAACCAGGAGAAGCTGGATGACCTGTCCACCAAGCTGGCCGAGGCAATCCAAACACAACTGGACGATGCGGCTCAGCAGCTCCACGATGCCCGTTGGCAGATCCAGAGCGCCAAGAATGCCATCCGCGACGGGGCAGAGGGTGCGCTCAATAGCGTTGCCGAGCAGACACTCATCTCGGTGCAGCAGGCGCTGGACACTCTGCGCCGGAAGCACGATGAACTGCAGAAGAATATCGGCGAGGCGCTCTCCATTCAGGCAGAGAAGGTGGTGCTGGATGCCAAAAACGCCTACTATCACTACCAGATCGAGACGATTCGTCAGGATGAATCCTTAACAGATACAGAAAAGACCGATCAAATCGCCGCCATCGAGAGCGATCCGGAATATCTGCAGGTGCAAGCCGATCTGGCCGCACTGGAGCTGCGTCTGCCCGCCTTGAATGCCACTTGGGAAAACCTGGGCGAAAAGCTGGCCCAGTGGCAGACCGATCTGGAGAACCTCAAAGAACAGCTGAGCGAGCTGGAAGACCAAGAAGCTCTTTTGGACAGCATCGCGCAGGTGTCCTCCGGCGTTCTCTCTCTGGCAGACGGCGCTATGCAGCTGATTTCTGCCAACGTACAGCTTGACACAGCACTGACCCAAATTGAGCAGGGTCTGGCCACACTGGAGGCTTCCCGCGAAGAGGCTCTCAGCCAGGCCGATCTCAGCAGCGCACTGAATATCAACGTCATTTCCGCCCTGCTGACAGCTCAGAACTTCTCCATGCCTGCCGGCTACATTACCGAAGACGGCGTGCAGTATATGGTCAGCGTGGGCGACAGCATCGACAGCCGTCAGTCTCTGGAGGACATGATCCTCTTTGACCTGGGTCTTGCCGGGATGGAGCCGATCTGTCTCAAGGACGTGGCAGATGTTTTCATCACCGACAATTCCGACTCCATCTACGCCAAGCTCAACGGCGAGAATGGCGTGATCGCTACCTTTACCAAGCAGTCCACTTATGCCACGGCAGAAGTTTCCGAAAACATTGAAGCACGCTTCGAGGAACTGGAGACGCAGTACGAAGGTCTGGAGTTTGAACCGCTCATGGATCAGGGCTACTATATCTTCATGATCATCGAGTCCATTCTCTCCAGTCTGGGTTGGGGCGTGGTGTTCTCCATTTTCGTCCTTTGGCTCTTCCTGCGGGATCTTCGTCCCACCATCATTACCCTTTGTTCCATCCCCGTCAGCCTGGTGTTTGCCATTGTGCTGATGTATTTCTCCGGTGTCACCATTAATATGATCTCTCTGAGCGGTCTGGCCGTTTCAGTAGGCATGTTGGTGGATAACTCCGTGGTGGTCATTGAGAACATTTACCGCCTGCGCGGTAAGGGTGCCACCGTCACACAGGCTGCCGTGTCCGGCGCGCAGCAGGTGCTCGGCGCCATCACCTCCTCCACGCTGACCACCGTTTGCGTGTTTGCCCCCATCGTGTTCGTGGAAGGTCTGACCCGTCAGCTGTTTACCGACCTGGCGCTGACCATGACCTATTCTCTGGCGGCCAGCCTGATCGTGGCACTGACGCTGGTGCCCGCTATGGCTGCCGGCATGCTGCGCAAAGAAAAACCCCAGAAACCCGGTGTTCTGGACAAAATCTATCCGGCCTACCGAAAAGCCGTTTCCTGGTCTCTGGGACACAAGGCCGTTGTGCTGGGTCTGTCTCTGGCACTGCTGCTGGCCTCCTCCGGTCTGGCTCTGATCCGCGGCTTTACCTTCATGCCCACCATGGACATGAATATGATCAATCTCACCATCTCCATGCCCGAGGGAATCGAGCGGGAAGAGGCGGTAGAACTGGCAGACGAAGTACTGCGCCGTGCCGCCACGGTGGAACACGTAGAAACTGTGGGTGCCACCATGTCCGGCGATTCCTCTCTGGCCATGATGGGCATGTCCGGCGGCGGCTACGATGTGACGGCCTATATTACGCTGCCGGAGGGCGAATCCGGTGTCAAGGCCGGAAAGGCTATTGAAGCGCTGTGTGCCGACATGAAATGCACTGTCTCCGCATCCGGTGCCATGGACAGCATGACCGCCATGATGACCGGCAGCGGTATCTCTCTGCAGGTCTATGGCGAGGACATGGAATTGCTGCATCAGGCGGCCCGCGATCTGGCTGCCAAAATTGAGACCGTAGCAGGCACGGCAAACGTGTCCGACGGTCTGGAAGATGCCGTGGAAGCCCTTCATGTATCGATCGACCGCAACGCCGCCATGAAAAAAGGCATGACGGTGGCGCAGATCTATATGCAGGTGGCCGCTGCGCTGATGGATTCCACCACCTCTGCCGATATGACCCTCGATGGCATTCAGGTAGGCGTGAGCATTGAAAGCGCTGAAGATGCCCGTATGACCCGCGAAAAACTGATGGATCTGGAGATCACCGCCTCTTCCGCTAGCTCTATGAGTGGTATGAGCAGTACGATGGGCAGTGGCGACTCCTCCATGAGCAGCATGATGGGCAGCAGCTCCTCTTCCGCCATGAGCAGCGCCGCAGCATCCACCTCTGCCGCCACGGAAAGCTTTAAACTCTCGGAAGTTGCCACCATCGAGGAAACCGTCAGCCTCAACAGCATCAGTCACAACGAGCAGCGCCGGTATGTTACCGTCTCTTCCAGGATTGCCGAGGGCCACAACATCACCCTCGTTTCCTCCGCCGTGGAAAGGGCCGTTGCCGATGTAGTTCTGCCTGAGGGCGTGAGGATCAGCTTCAGCGGCGAGAACGAAATGATCATGGAAGCCATGACGCAGCTTCTTTTGATGCTGCTGCTGGGCATTGTACTGGTCTATTTCATCATGGTGGCTCAGTTCCAGTCGCTCAAGTCCCCCTTCATCGTCATGTTTACCATTCCGCTGGCCTTCACCGGCGGCTTCCTGGCTCTGCTGATTACCGGCATCGAAGTGAGCGTCATCTCGCTGATCGGTTTTGTCATGCTGGTGGGCATCATCGTCAACAACGGTATCGTACTGGTGGACTATATCAACCAGCTGCGTCTGGAAGGCATGGCACGCCGCGAAGCTATCGTCGAAGCCGGCATCACCCGCCTGCGTCCCATCCTGATGACCTCCATCACCACCATCCTCGGTCTGGTCGTCATGGCCTTTGCCAAGAACGCCGCTACCGCTCTGATGCAGCCGGTGGCGCTGGTGTGTATCGGCGGTCTGACCTACGCAACGCTGATGACGCTGCTGGTGGTTCCCTGTATGTACGACATGGTGGAGCGCAAGGAGCTGCGCAAAGTGGACGCCTCCGATCTGGAAATTTTGGATATTTGATTTGTGTCCGCTCAAGAGATTTTCAAGAAAAAAGACCCGAGCCATTTGGCTCGGGTCTTTCCTTTTACAACAATTTATTCTTCCGTCTCGATCAGGCCATAGCCACCGTTATTACGGCGATACACCACACAGATGGCATTGGTCTCCACGCTGCGGAACACGTAGAATGCGTGGTCCAGCAGATTCATCTGCAAAATGGCCTCCTCGGTGCTCATGGGCTTGACGGCAAAGCGCTTGGTGCGCACCACCTCGTACTCCACATCCTCGGCCACTTCCAACTCGGGAAGCAGCGGTTCCACCGCTTCGGGGCGCAGATTCTTGGCAAGGCGGGTCTTGTTCTTGCGGATACGGCGCTCGATGAAGTTGACAGCTGCGTCGATGGCTCCACGCATATCGCCATCGGCATCCTCTTCCTGTGCGCGGAAGAGCGTTCCGTTGGCGCTGCGAATGGTCAGTTCCACCACACAGCGGTTCTTCTTCTCGACGGCGAAGGTCACAAATGCTTCCGCATCCTCCTGGAAATACCGATCCAGCTTGTTGATCTTCTTCTCGGCATATTCCTTGACGGAGTCGTTCAGTGCGATTTTCTTGCAAGTAAATGTGAACTTCATATTGGTTGCTCCTTTCCTGTGTCCGGTCAACGGGTGCGAAAAGGGTCGGGGAGCAGATTCCCTTTATCCTTTGATGTATTATAACAGATTGCCAGCGATTTGAAAAGTGGGCAAGCTCCTTTTCGTTAAAAATTAACAATATGTCTACTTTTGATCGGCCATCGCCCCCTTTCGTCAAAACTCGTAGATTTGCGTCAAAACCTCCTATTTACAAGAAAAAAGAAATCGTTTATCATCAATATCGGAAGCTTTCCAATATCCCACCCGCTTGAGCCGCTCTGCATGGCAGGGCGGCTCCTTTTTACTTTTTTGTAGAAAATGCCTCACATTGATTTTGTTGCCGGGCAATGCTATACTATACTCAACCAAATTTGGAGGAGGTGGCCTATGAAAAAAATGACCGGACGGGAAGCCGCTTTCCGTCAGAAGCATTTGTCATGCGTGCGGCACATGACGCTGGATCCTTATGGCCCCGGCGTGGTGCGGATGCACATGATTCCACCCCGCGAAGATGCAGCGGACGAGCCGTTCCTGCTGCTGCTCAATGGCGCCCAACTGGTGCCGCTGAACCTGTCGTGGGCCATTTTACTGAGTAATTTTATGGACGCGCTGGAACCTTTCAGCGGCCGGGAGATCAGCGAGAGTGACTGGGATCATATTACCGGCGCTGCTGTGGCCGCTACCGGCCGCGTGTACCCCTTTCTCTCCCGCAAGCGCCTGTCACGCGATCTGGGCTTGATGCTGGATTCCATCATTGACATTGCCCGTGGCCGCACACCGGAGGCCGAAGTGGAACTGTTGACACTGGGGGAATACGCCCCCCACATGACAGCGCCACACCGCATGGATCTAATGGTCAGCGCCATGACGAAAAACGGCTGCTGGCACTGTAACCAAAAGTGCCTGCACTGCTACGCCGCCGGTCAGCCTATGGGCGAGACAGCAGAGCTTTCCACCGAAGAGTGGAAGGCGGTGCTGGCTAAACTCCGCGCCGCCAACATTCCCCAGGTCACCTTTACCGGCGGCGAGCCTACGCTGCGCCATGATCTGGTCGAGCTGGTATCTGCAGCCCAGTGGTTTGTCACCCGCCTGAACACCAACGGACGTCTCCTGACGCCTCAACTGTGCCGCGCCTTGTGCGAGGCCAGCCTTGACAGCGTACAGGTCACCCTTTATGCCGCCGATGCCGAGATCCACAATGCGCTGGTGGGTGCTCCCGGTTTTGACGACACGGTACAGGGCATCCGAAACGCCGTGGATGCGGGCCTGATCGTATCCATCAATACGCCCCTTTGTTCTTTGAACCGCGACTATGCCCAAACGCTGCGCTTCGCCCACTCTCTGGGCGTGCGATACGCCACCTGCTCCGGACTCATTCCATCCGGCGATGCACTGGGTGCGGACAGCCGCGCCACAGCGCTGGCTGGCGAAGAACTGGCCGACATTCTGCACGAGGCCACCTCTGTCGCCTCGACACTGGGCATGGAACTGGATTTCACCAGCCCCGGCTGGCTGGATGAGGAGACGCTGCGCTCCCTTGGTCTCAGTCTGATTCCCAGCTGCGGCGCCTGCCTTTCCAACATGGCTGTCGCGCCCGATGGTACCGTGGTGCCTTGCCAGAGCTGGCTGGGCGGCGTGACGTTGGGTCACATCCTTCGCGATGACTGGTCTGTCATCTGGGACAGCGAAGCCTGCCGCGCCATCCGCGCTGAGAGCGCCAAAACCGAGCACATTTGTCAGCTGCGGCACGGCAACACAGGAGGTGAGGGCAGATGAAGAAGTTTCTCTCCTTCCTGACGGCATTGTGTCTGTGCCTGTGCCTTGTCGCAACCCTCGCTGACACCGCTTACGCCGGCGATCTGGACTATATCCAGCGCTATGACATCACCGTCACCCCTAACGCCGATGACGGAAGTCTTCGCATCCAATTGGATTTTGAGTGGGAAGTGCTGGACGAAGGCCCCGTGGAGTGGCTGCAGATCGGCATTCCCAACGGCAGTATCCGCGATGTGGAGGCGCTGACGGACAATATCGCATCTCTCGATTTTGACAATAGCTTTATGTATGTCACTTTCGACCGTGGCTATGATGACGGCGAAGTGTTCACCTTCTCCTACGCCTGGACTCAGGAATATATGTATACCCTCAACGGCAGCGGCGGTGTGATCTACGAGTATACGCCCGGTTGGTTTGACGAAGCCCGTATCGGCGAGATGTCGCTGACGTGGAATGCCCCGGCTCAGCTGCCGACGGTGGATCTTTCCGTCTACACCACCGGCAGTCTCTCAGGCGATTTGTCCACCCAATCCGGACAGCTCGTCTATGCGGCACAAAATCTGGGGCACGGCGCGCAGCTGACAGCCGTGGCCAAATACAGCAGCTGGCCCACAGAGCTTCTCTGGGAGGGCAGCCGCGAAAATCTGCCCAACGAGGACTTTTACTATCCCGATTACGATTACAACGGCGACTACTATTACGATGACGGCGACGACTTCTTTGCCATCCTGTTCTTTGTGGTCTTTACGGCCATCGTCGTTTTCATCATCGTCAGCGCCGCATCCTCCACTGCCAGTTACAGCGCCGGTTTCGGCACCCGGTATGTGTTCTACCACGGCCTGTGGTATCCTGCCGGTCGGGACGGACGGCCCAGACCCGGCAGCGTTGGCACGGTGAAAAAGCCCCAACCGCCCCGCAGCAGCGGATTTGGCGGCAGCAACAGCCGCGGTGGCGGTGGCTTCGGCGGCGGCAGTCGCGGCGGTGGCTTCGGCGGCGGCGGGTTTGGCGGCGGCGGACACTGCGCCTGCGCCTCCAGCTGTGCCTGCGCCTGCGCCTGCGCTTGTGCCGGTGGCGGCCGCGCCGGCTGCAGCGCCAAGAATCTCTACGGCAGTGTACAGCTTGACCGCAAACTGACAGAGCAGCTGATGCATGAATAAGAAAACGTCCCGGAAGGAGTTTCCTTCCGGGACGTTACTTTATCTTCTCTTGTGGCGCTTACCGTCGCGATTGCGGTTGAGCTCAGACATCTTGCTGTCCGACATGGTCATAAAGTGCTTGAGCTTGTCCTCAAAAGAGGGCTCTGCCGCGGGGGCAGGTGCCTTCTGCACAGGGGCCGCTGCGCGCTGCTGGGGCGGACGCTGTTCGCTCTGACTGCGATACGCCGGGCGGCTCTGGCGGGGCTGCTGAGGCTGCGCCTGCTTGATGGAGAGGTTGATCTTTCCCTCCGGAGAGATGGAAAGGATCTTCACCTGTACTTCCTGCTCCTCGGCAAGAAAATCATGTACATCGCTGACAAATGCGGCAGCCACCTCGGAAATGTGGACAAGTCCGGACTTTCCGCCGGGCAGCGCTACAAACGCGCCGAATTTTGTGATTGTGGTTACTTTTCCGCTTACAATCGTCCCAACCGCCAGTTCCATATATCTGTGTGTTTTCTCCCTTCCAAGAATGGATCAGTTATTCACATCGTAAAAGATTCGCTCACCGGGCTCTGCCAGACCGAGCTGCTCACGCGCCAGTTCTTTAATGAACTCTTCATCGTCGGCGCGGGACAGATCGTCACGCAGGGAAGCGTTAGCCAGCGCCTGCTGTTCTACCTGTGCCTGCAGCAGCTGTTCCTGGGCCGCGGCCTCCTCGAGCTGTCCGTAGACCTGCACGACTTCCACGCCCACAACGCAGATCAGAAGCAGCACAACCGTTAACACAATGCCGCCTCTTTTGCGCCTTCTTCTGTTTTTCACCGGCTTGCCGCCTCCTTTCCGTGCCAGATTTTCCAAATAAGGGCACGAATCCATCATCGTCTATTTATTGTAGCGCATTTGCACCAAAAATAAAAGAGTTTTTTTATGTAAATCTGAAATTTTTTTCCGATCCGCAGCAAAATTTCCATCGGCTTCCACGCAAAAGCCAGCAGCGATACCAGAACTTCCACCCAAAACAGCCACAAAGGGCGAAAAACAGCACTTAACGCAAGAAAATAGATACTAAATCCCAATATCATTGCCAGCACCATATATAGCCGCAGCTCCCCATCCCCCTGCTGCAGCGCAAAGAGGATCACCACCAGCAGCGCCGATAATACGTAAACCGCATCCAGCGCATGAGTCAGGATTTTACCGCTCCTGCTGCGCAGGCGCACCGCACGCAGCAGGTCATATACCACAGCGGCACTCAGTCCCAGCAGCGCTGCACGCAAAAACGAGATCAGCTGATCTGAAACGTAGTTTTCCATCAGCCCAGAAGGCGAGAGAGGAAGCCTCCACGATGTGCCGCGTGGTCTTCGTAGTTGACTGCGTCAATGTGACCATCCACATGAAGCTCGCCGCCATCCAGCGAAAGCTTTCCGATGTGCAGGTCCTCACCGGTGACAATCAGCGTGCCCACACAGGTGGCCATCACGATGCAATTCTCATCAAATCGCTCCACATCCTCTACGCCGGATACGCTCAGGTGTTCTCGCCCTAGCAGTTCCAGACGGTGTTCCAGCATGGTTTTCCCCGCATTGAGTTCATAAGCCATAAAAAAGTCCTCCCATACACAAGAAGTTTCACTTCATGTGTATGAGAGGCCGTCTTTTTTTATGACAGATTGTCCGCGCTGATCTCCCGATACATGGCAGAAGCTTCTGCCTTGCCCGCGTTTTCCTGCACGCTGACCACTTCCACCGCCACGGTGCGCTCGCCAAAACGAATGGCGATCCTGTCACCCACCTTCACATCGTAAGACGCGCGCTGCACGCGGCCGTTGACGGACACGCGTTCATTATCGCAAGCCTCGTTGGCCACGGTGCGCCGCTTGATGAGGCGAGAGACCTTCAGATATTTATCCAGCCGCATTTACTTGGCAACGGCGTCCTTCAGGGCCTTGCCGGCCTTGAATACAGGGGCCTTGGAGGCAGGGATGGCAATGCTCTCCAGCGTCTTGGGGTTCAAACCGGTGCGCTCAGCGCGCTTCTTCACTTCAAAGGAGCCAAAGCCCACCAGCTGCACCTTTTCTTCCTCGGCCAGAGCCTCGGTGATGGTGGACAGGGCGGCAACGATAACAGCCTCGGTATCCTTCTTAGACATGCCGGTCTTTTCTGCAACGGCAGCAATCAGTTCAGCCTTATTCATGTGTTGTTCCTCCTAAAATAGTTATCATTCGTCTCACCGCCCGAGGGCGGCACACTCTCTATATCCCAAAACGAATCCGAATCGCCTTAAGAACGTTTTGCTTCGTCCCACAGCGCCGTCAGGCGCTCCAGCGGGACATCTTCCATAGACAGCCCCTCGGCGCGGAGCTTGTCCTCCACGGCACGGAAGCGGCTGATAAATTTTTCGCAGGTACCGCTGAGGGCATCTTCCGGATCTACACCGGCGAAGCGGCCCACCTTCACAGCGGCAAACAGCACGTCGCCCAGTTCCTCTTCCACGCAGCCGCTACCGGCTTGCGCAGCGCGACGCAGTTCTGCCACTTCTTCCTCCAGCTTGTCCAGTGCGCCGTTGATATCTGCCCAGTCAAAGCCGACCTTGGCCGCTTTTTTCTGAATCTTCTCGGCGCGCCACAGCTGTGGCAGCGTAGATGCCACAGCTTCCAATGTTTCGGTAGCGGTGCTCTGGCCCTTTTCCTGCTGCTTCTGGCGGGC